>NZ_JBEZKW010000100.1:0-18678 GCF_040651795.1 Streptomyces sp. NPDC048361 | reverse complement strand
CGCCGTCGCCGAGCTGAAGGAGAAGCTCAAGGGCGAGGACTCCGCCGAGATCCGTACCGCCACCGAGAAGGTCGCCGCCGTCTCGCAGAAGCTGGGCCAGGCCATGTACGCCGACGCCCAGGCCGCCCAGGGCGCGGCCGGTGCCGAGGGCACCGAGCAGGCGCACCCGGCCGGTGACGACGACGTGGTCGACGCCGAGATCGTCGACGACGAGAAGCCGAAGGGCGGCGCCGCCTGATGACGGAGGAGACCCCGGGCTTCGAGGAGAAGCCCGACGTCCCCTCCGGCGCTCAGGAAGACGCCGAGCCGAAGGCCGCCGACTCCTCCGCCGAGGAGGAGAAGGCGGCCCCGGCCGGGGACGCAGCCAAGGACATCGCTCTGCAGGCCCAGCTGGACCAGGCCCAGACCGCGCTCACCGAGCGCACCACGGACCTCCAGCGCCTCCAGGCCGAGTACCAGAACTACCGCCGCCGCGTGGAGCGGGACCGCGTCACGGTCAAGGAGGTCGCCGTCGCCGGTCTCCTGACCGAGCTGCTGCCCATCCTCGACGACATCGGCCGGGCCCGTGAACACGGCGAGCTGACCGGTGGCTTCAAGTCGGTGGCCGAATCCCTGGAGACGGTCGCCGCGAAGATGGGCCTCCAGCAGTTCGGCAAGGAGGGCGAGCCCTTCGACCCGACGGTCCACGAGGCCCTGATGCACAGCTACGCGCCGGACGTCACCGAGACGACCTGCGTGGCGATTCTCCAGCCGGGGTATCGGATCGGCGAGCGTACGATCCGCCCCGCGCGGGTCGCGGTGGCCGAGCCCCAGCCGGGTGCGGCCGCCAAGGAAGAGTCGAGTGACGAGGAGAGCGGTGGCCCCGACAAGGGCTGACGCAGCGGTCATTGAAGAAGTGATCGTCCGGAAGGAGGGACGTCGATGAACACGAAGGACTTCGTCGAGAAGGACTACTACAAGGTTCTCGGCGTCCCCAAGGACGCCACCGACGCGGAGATCAAGAAGGCGTACCGCAAGCTGGCGCGCGAGAACCACCCCGACGCCAACAAGGGCGACACCAAGGCGGAGGAGCGCTTCAAGGAGATCTCCGAGGCCAACGACATCCTCGGCGACCCCAAGAAGCGCAAGGAGTACGACGAGGCGCGTGCCCTGTTCGGCAACGGAGGCTTCCGTGCCGGGCCGGGCGCGGGCGGCGGCAGCTTCAACTTCGACCTGGGCGACCTCTTCGGCGGGCAGCAGCCCGGCGGCGGGGGCGGCGCCGGGGCCGGCGGCTTCGGGGGCGGGCTCGGCGACGTGTTCGGCGGCCTGTTCAACCGGGGCGGCGCGGGCACGGGTCAGCGCACCCAGCCGCGGCGCGGCCAGGACCTGGAGTCCGAGGTGACGCTCAGCTTCACCGAGGCGGTCGACGGGGCCACGGTCCCGATCCGGCTCTCCAGCCAGGCGCCCTGCAAGGCCTGTTCGGGCACCGGCGACAAGAACGGCACGCCCCGCGTGTGCCCGACCTGCGTCGGTACGGGGCAGGTGTCGCGCGGCTCGGGCGGCGGTTTCTCGCTGACCGACCCGTGCGTCGACTGCAAGGGCCGCGGTCTGATCGCGGAGAACCCGTGCGACGTCTGCAAGGGCAGCGGCCGGGCGCGTTCCTCGCGCACCATGCAGGTCCGCATCCCGGCCGGCGTCAGCAACAACCAGCGCATCCGCCTGCGCGGCAAGGGCGCCCCCGGTGAACGGGGCGGTCCCGCAGGCGACTTGTACGTCGTGGTGCACGTCGACGCGCACCCGGTGTTCGGCCGCAAGGACGACAACCTGACGGTCACCGTGCCGGTCACCTTCACGGAGGCCGCGCTCGGCGCCGAGATCAAGGTGCCCACGCTCAGCGGGCCGCCGGTCACGTTGAAACTGCCCGCGGGCACCCCCAACGGCCGTACGATGCGGGCCCGCGGCAAGGGCGCGGTCCGCAAGGACGGCACCCGGGGCGACCTCCTGGTCACGGTCGAGGTGGCCGTGCCGAAGGAGCTGGACGACAAGGCCCGCGAGGCCTTGGAGACCTTCCGCGACGCCACCGCGGGCGAGGACCCGCGGGCCGAGCTGTTCCAGGCCGTGAAGGGAGCATGAGATGGATCCCCGCCAGCGTCGTCAGTCGCCGTTCGGCGGCCGGGCGTACGAACTGACCGACGAGACGCCGGTGTACGTCATCTCGGTGGCGGCCCAGCTCTCCGGTCTGCACCCGCAGACCTTGCGGCAGTACGACCGTCTCGGCCTGGTCTCGCCCGACCGCACGGCCGGGCGGGGCCGGCGCTACTCGGCCCGCGACATCGAACTGCTGCGTACAGTGCAGCAGTTGTCGCAGGACGAAGGCATCAACCTGGCCGGCATCAAGCGCATCATCGAGCTGGAGAACCAGGTCGCCGCGCTCCAGGCCCGGGTCGCCGAGCTGGCCGGCGCGGTCGAGGGCGCGGCCGTCGCGATGCAGCAGCGCGAAGCGCAGGTGCACGCCTCCTACCGCCGGGACCTGGTCCCCTACCAGGACGTCCAGCAGGCCAGCGCGCTGGTCGTGTGGCGGCCCAAGAGGGCATCGGAGTAGCCCGTCCGGGCCCGGCTCCCGCAGGTGTTTTTCCAGGCCCGTCGTCCCGTTCCGGGGCGGCGGGCCTCTCGCGTGCCGTGCCGACGTGAACCGGCACCCCGATGGGGATAGGGTCGTCGGGCTCGAACGCAGGGAGGCGGGACGGAGCATGTCTGGGCAGGTGGCGCATCCGCATGGCGCGGACCGGCTGTGCGCGGCCGGGGAACGGGCGTACGCGGACGCGCTGCGCTGCGGACGCATCGCGCGCGCGGACGCGGGCGACGCCCCCTGTCTGATCGACCTGGGGCTGCTCCACCCCGATCCGGCCGACCCCGGGTGGCTCCTTCCGACCTCCCCGCAAGTGGTGATGGCACGCCTCCTGCGCGGCATCCACGAGGACATCGCGGCGAGCCAGGCCCGCACGGGGTCGGCGGCCGCCGCCTTCGAACGGTTCGCCGCGCTGGGCGCCCCGGTGCCGTCCGGCGGCGACGCCCTGCGCGTCCTCGACGGCATCCCCCGCATCAACGCGGCCATCGACGACGCGATCGCGGCCTGCACCACCGAGTCGCTCACCATCCAGCCCCGCGGCATCCGGCCCGAGCACATCCTGTCGCAGGCCCTGCCCCGGGCCGTCGACATGCTGGACCGGGGGGTGCGCATTCGCACCATGTACACCCACGTCGCCCGCTACGGCACCGGACTCGCGGACTATCTGCACCAGTTGGAGGGACGCGCCGTGGAGGTACGCACCCTGGACGAGGTCACCGAGCGCCTGCTGCTCTTCGACCGTACGGTGGCGATCATCCCGGCCGCCGCGGACGACAGCAGCGCCCTGGAGCTGCGCCACCCGGCGCTGGTGGAGTACCTGGCCACCGTCTTCGAGCGGCTGTGGCGGCTCGCGGTGCCGCTCGCCGACGCGGTGCCCGTGACCACCGACATCGCGGGCGTCACCCACCGCGAGCGGGTCATCGCGGCGCTTCTCGCGGAGGGCCACCAGGACGCGGTGATAGCGCAGCGGCTCGGCATCAGCGTGCGGACCTGCCGTCACCACATCAGCCGCCTCGCGGAGGCGCTGGGGTCGAGCAGCCGTACCCAACTGGGCGTACGCATCGCCCAGTCGGGGCTCGACGCGCATCCGCGCTGAGCCCGGACGGCCGAAGTGGTCCGCGCCGGTCCGGCATGCCGGGCATGTCCGGCTTTAAAACGGCTCCAGTTGATGCAGTGCAGCAACATGACGGTGGTGGTGCGGCGGCTCGCGATGCATCGTGGTGGCGGTATGAGCAGCTCAACTCGACGGGACACGGGGCCGGCAGGCGGCGGGACGGACGCCGCGGCTGTGGCCCTGCTCGTGCGCGGCCCCCGGTGCGGCCCCGCGCACGTCGGCGTGCCCGGGTGACGACTTCAGGCGTCCTGCTCCAGGATGCCCGACTGGGCTATCAGAAAGCCGAGTTGGGCCCGGCTTCCGCTGCCGAGCGACGCGGCGAGCTTGGCGATGTGGGCGCGGCAGGTGCGTACGTTCATCCCCAGGCGGCGGGCGATGGCCTCGTCCACGTGACCCTCGACCAGGAGCTTGGCGATGGAGCGCTGGACGCCGGTGATGCCGGCCGTCTCCAGGTGGTAGGGGACCTCGTCGTCCCAGGGCACGGCGTACTGCCAGAACTGCTCGAAGACGCCCACCAGGTACTGCACGAGCCCTTCGTGGCGCAGTTCCAGGGCGACCTGGCGGTCGCTGCGCGCGGGTATGAAGGCGACCTTGCGGTCCATGATGATGAGCCGGTCGATGATCTCTTCGAGCGTGCGCACTTCGAGGCCGTACGGCGCGATCCGCTCCACGTACCCGATGGTGGCCGAGTGGTGGCGTGCGGTGTGCTGGTAGAGGGTGCGCATCTCGACGCCGCGGGCGACCAGCGGTTCGACGCGGCGCAGCCCCGCCTCGAAGCTCTCGGGCCTGCGTCCGCTGCCGGGCTGGATGACGAGCAGCTCGTCCTGGCACTCCTCGATGACGCGGTCGAGGGTCGCGTTGATCAGTTCCAGTCCTTCGAGGACCGTGATCGCGTGGGTGCCCGTCAGGGGCGGCGTCGCGATCGACATGAATGGCTCGAAGGTGGTGGCGAGGGCGACCGACAGCTTCCTGCGCTCCTGGATCTCGCGTTCGAGCGGCTGGGTCAGCAGGTTGAGCACCACCGTGGGGGGAACCGGCCGCAGCAGTTCGGCGTCGTCCGGGTCGGGGCGCAGCAGCGTGAGGTCGACCAGGCACGGTGCCGCGTCGGCTTCTGAGCGGGTAATCCCGCCTGTACGCAGGGCGAGCGAGTACAGGGCCGTCCCTGTCTCGCACAGATCGACCGGGCCGTGATCGTGTCCAACATGCCCCTTTTTCAACCTAGTTGCACCCCCCTCATCCTTTTGAATTACAGGAACATGATGCCTGGCTGCGCTGGTGCAAGTGGTCGGAGTGGGCCATCGTCGTATCCGCGGGGGGAGGTAATGATCAAAAGAGGTGGAGATCGGCCATGAGCAGGATGGTTCGAGCACTAAGCACGACAGCCGTTGTGGCGGCTGCTCTCTGCGCTCTCTCGGCGCCTGGGGACATTACTTGGGAGTCCCACCCCGCGAAGGCGGATGTCGCGACTGCAATGGACATCACCTGGGAGATCGCGCCCAAGGTCGCCTCGATAGCGAGCGACCCGACGTGGGAAGTCGCGCCCAAGGTGGCGCCCGGCGACCCGACCTGGGAAGTCGCCCCCAAGGCGGCGCCCGGCGACATTACGTGGGAAGTCGCGCCCAAGACGGCGCCCGGCGACATCACGTGGGAGGTCGCGCCCAAGGGCGCGGCGCCCGATGACATCACGTGGGAGGACGCTCCCGCAGGTGCCGTCGCATGAGCTTCCCGCCCGACGACCGCACCTTCCGGCGTGAAATGGCCACGGCCTACCGCTCTGGGTGGCACTTCATCGATCTCGCCACAGCGGTTCCGTTCCGTGGCGATTCGTTGATGGTCACCCTGCTCGGTGAGCCGATCCTGATCGCCCGTGAGGACGACGAGGACGTGCGCGCCTACCGGTGCCTGCGCCGTCCGCGCGGGGCACCGCAGCCCATCCGCTGCGTGGTCCGGTACGGCATGGTCTTCGTCAATCTCGACCAGCGCGACCACCAGCTTTTCGAGTCGGAAGCTCAACCCGATTCATCCACCGCCACCCCCCGCAGTGCCTGACGCGATCCCCCGTCGTTACACATCGCGCAGGCGCTTCCCCCACACAGCGGCGCCATCGTGGACCTGAACACGGTGGCGCCGCTGTGCTGCCCGGGCGCGGCCGGCCGGTCCGCTCACGCGTTGCCCATCGCCCGGGTCAGCCGGATCTCGATCAGCACCCGGCCCGGGTTCACCCGCGGGGTCCGCTGATACCGCTCCGCGTACCGGCGCTCCGCGTCCGCGATCAGCTCCGGTTCCGTGCGGATGACCGCACGCCCTTCGAGCGTCGCCCAGCGCCTGCCCTCCAGCTGGCAGAGCGCCACCCGCGCGCCGAGCGGATCGGCCGCCGCCTCCGCCGCGATGTTGAGGGCCTTGCGGCTGCTCCCGCTCGTGATGACCCGGGCGAGCCCCGCCTGCGGCTCGTACGTCGCCCCCACCGGTGTGACGTGCGGCGAGCCGTCGGGCCGGTGCGTGGTCAAGGTGCAGATGTGGCGCTCGCGCCAGAAGCTGAGATAGCCCTCGCCGGGCATGCGTACGTCTGTGGCCATGGCCAAGGAACCTAGCCGCCGCGAGCCCGTCCCACCCACCTTGAGCGGAATGGACTCAAGTTTGTGTACGTTGGAAGGGTCATAGGTGGTGCATGCTGTGCCCACCACGACTCGACGTACGACCAGGAGGAGCGAACGCACGTGGACGCCGAGCTGACCAACAAGAGCCGGGACGCGATCAACGCAGCGAGCAGCCGGGCCGTAGCCGGGGGCCACCCGGACCTGACGCCCGCGCATCTGCTGGTCGCGCTCCTGGAAGCCCAGGACAACGAGAACATCACCGACCTGCTGGCCGCCGTCGACGCCGACCAGGCCGCCGTGCGCGCCGGCGCCGAGCGGCTGCTCGGCGCGCTGCCCAGCGTCGCCGGCTCCACCGTCGCCCCGCCCCAGCCCAACCGCGACCTGCTCGCCGTCATCGCGGACGCCGCGCAGCGCGCCAAGGAGCTCGGCGACGAGTACCTCTCGACCGAGCACCTGCTCATCGGCCTCGCCGCCAAGGGCGGACAGGCCGGTGAGATCCTCTCCCAGCAGGGGGCGAGCGCGAAGAAGCTCCTTGAGGCGTTCGAGACGAGCAGGGGAGGGCGCCGGGTGACCACACCCGACCCGGAGGGTCAGTACAAGGCGCTGGAGAAGTTCGGTACGGACTTCACGGCCGCCGCACGCGAGGGCAAGCTCGACCCGGTCATCGGCCGGGACCAGGAGATCCGCAGGGTCGTCCAGGTGCTGTCGCGGCGCACCAAGAACAACCCGGTGCTCATCGGCGAGCCCGGCGTCGGCAAGACCGCCGTCGTCGAGGGCCTCGCCCAGCGCATCGTGAAGGGCGACGTACCGGAGTCCCTGAAGAACAAGAAGCTGGTCTCCCTCGACCTGGGCGCGATGGTCGCGGGTGCGAAGTACCGCGGTGAATTCGAGGAGCGCCTCAAGACCGTGCTGTCCGAGATCAAGGAGAGCGACGGACAGATCATCACGTTCATCGACGAACTGCACACCGTCGTCGGCGCGGGCGCGGGTGGAGATTCGGCCATGGACGCCGGCAACATGCTGAAGCCGATGCTGGCCCGCGGCGAGCTGCGGATGGTCGGCGCGACCACGCTCGACGAGTACCGCGAGCGGATCGAGAAGGACCCCGCCCTGGAGCGCCGCTTCCAGCAGGTCCTGGTCGCCGAGCCGTCCGTCGAGGACACCATCGCCATCCTGCGCGGCCTCAAGGGCCGCTACGAGGCGCACCACAAGGTGCAGATCGCGGACGGCGCGCTGGTCGCCGCCGCCACCCTCTCCGACCGCTACATCACCTCCCGGTTCCTGCCCGACAAGGCCATCGACCTCGTCGACGAGGCCGCGTCCCGGCTCCGTATGGAGATCGACTCCTCGCCCGTCGAGATCGACGAACTCCAGCGCTCCGTCGACCGGTTGCGCATGGAGGAGCTGGCCGTGAAGAACGAGACCGACGCCGGCTCGATCCAGCGCCTGGACAAGCTGCGCAAGGATCTCGCCGACAAGGAGGAGGAGCTGCGCGGCCTCACCGCCCGCTGGGAGAAGGAGAAGCAGGGCCTCAACCGGGTCGGTGAGCTGAAGGAGAAGCTCGACGACCTGCGCGGCCAGGCCGAACGCGCCCAGCGTGACGGCGACTTCGACACCGCCTCCAAGCTGCTGTACGGCGAAATCCCGGGCCTGGAGCGGGAGTTGGAGGAGGCCGCCGAGGAGGAGGCCGAGCAGGAGAAGTCCAAGGACGCCAAGGACACCATGGTCAAGGAGGAGGTCGGCCCCGACGACATCGCGGACGTCGTCGGCGCCTGGACCGGCATCCCCGCCGGCCGTCTCCTGGAAGGCGAGACGCAGAAGCTGCTCCGCATGGAGGACGAGCTGGGCAAGCGCCTCATCGGGCAGAGCCAGGCCGTCCAGGCGGTCTCGGACGCGGTGCGCCGCACCCGCGCCGGCATCGCCGACCCCGACCGGCCCACCGGCTCGTTCCTCTTCCTCGGCCCCACCGGCGTCGGCAAGACCGAACTCGCCAAGGCCCTCGCCGACTTCCTCTTCGACGACGAGCGGGCCATGGTCCGCATCGACATGTCGGAGTACAGCGAGAAGCACTCGGTGGCCCGCTTGGTCGGCGCGCCCCCCGGCTACGTCGGCTACGAGGAGGGCGGCCAGCTCACCGAGGCCGTCCGCCGCCGCCCGTACTCCGTGGTCCTCCTGGACGAGGTGGAGAAGGCCCACCCCGAGGTCTTCGACATCCTGCTCCAGGTCCTCGACGACGGGCGCCTGACCGACGGGCAGGGCCGCACCGTCGACTTCCGCAACACCATCCTCATCCTCACCTCCAACCTGGGCAGCCAGTACCTGGTGGAGCCCTCGACCAGCGAGGAGGAGAAGAAGCAGCAGGTCCTGACCGTGGTGCGGGCCTCCTTCAAGCCCGAGTTCCTCAACCGTCTCGACGACCTGGTGGTCTTCTCCGCCCTCACCAAGGACGAGCTGTCCCACATCGCGGGGCTCCAGATCGACCGTCTCGCCAAGCGTCTCGCCGACCGCCGGCTCACCCTGGAGGTCACCCCGGACGCCCTGGAGTGGCTGGCCGACGAGGGCAACGACCCGGCGTACGGAGCGCGCCCGCTGCGCCGCCTCATCCAGACCGCCATCGGCGACCGGCTCGCCAAGGAGATCCTGGCCGGCGAGGTCAAGGACGGCGACACCGTACGCGTCGACCGGTTCGAGGACGGGCTGATCATCGGGGCCGCGGCGCACTAGGACGCGTGCCCGCCCCCGGGCACATCCCGCCACCCGGGCCCGATTGAGTCAGCCCGCAGCGGATACCCGGGGGCGGGGCTTGCCAGTCCTGCCCCGGCATGGGGGAGGATGACCGGAACCGTACGAAGGAAGATTCACGATGACCATCGACCCGTCCTCGATTCCGAATTTCGGGGCTCAGCCCGGCCCGCAGCCCGGCGGCCAGCCGTCCGGGCCCATCGTTCCCGACCAGGATCTGGTGAAGCAGCTCCTGGACCAGATGGAGCTCAAGTACGTCGTGGACGACGAGGGTGACCTCGCCGCGCCGTGGGAGGATTTCCGTACGTACTTCATGTTCCGCGGCGAGGAGGACCAGCAGGTCTTCTCGGTGCGGACGTTCTACGACCGGCCGCACAGCATCGACGACAAGGTCCAGATCCTGGAGTCGATCGACGACTGGAACCGCCGCACTCTGTGGCCCAAGGTCTACACGCACACCCATGACGACGGCACCGTCCGCCTCATCGGCGAGGCGCAGATGCTGATCGGCACCGGCGTCGCCCTGGAGCACTTCGTGTCCTCCACGGTGAGCTGGGTGCGCGCCTCCATCGAGTTCGACAAGTGGCTTCTTGAGCAGCTCGGCCTGGAGAAGGACGTCGACGGCGACGAGGGCGACGAGCCCGGCGCCACCGAGTCCGAGTAGGGCGGGGCCGCACGCCTCACAGCGCCATCGTGGCCAGCGTCAGCAGATAGGCGCCGTAGCCCAACGACAGCCCGGCCAGGGCGACGGTCACCGTGACCGCTGCCCTCGGCCGGGCTTTCGTCAGCGCCAGCGCGAGCGGAACGAGCAACGGGAACGCGGGCAGCAGAAAACGCGGCTTCGACTCGAAGTAGCCCGCGCCGCCGACCGCGATCACGACCAGGACCGCCGAGTAGACCGCCAGCGGCAGTGACGGCCGGTCCAGCAGGAACAGCACGAAGAGCAGCACCATCACACCGGTGATCAGCGCGGCCATCGGGAACCCCAGGTCGTACGGGACCAGGGTGAGCCGCTTGACGAAGGCCAGCGAGCCCGCGCCGAAGTCGAACCGGGAGGTCCAGCCGGCCTGCACCGCGAAGTAGCCGCCGAACGGATCGCCCTCGCGCACCCCCACCCACAGCACATAGCCGCACCAGCCGAGCGGCGCGAGCAGCGCACCCGCCCACGGCCGCCACGAGCGCCGCTCGCCCCGCCACAGCTCGTGGCCGGCCGCGGCCATGACGGCGGCGGCGACCGCGATCGCGTTGGGCCGCGACAGGCCGGCGAGCAGCGCGAGCGAGCCCGCCCACAGCCAGCGCCGGGTCACGACCGCCCACAGCGCCCACGCGGCGAGCGCCGTCATCACGGGCTCGCTGTACGCCATCGTCAGGACCACCGAGTGCGGGAGCAGCCCCCACAGGAGCACGAGCAGGGTGCCCGCGGGCCGCCCGTACAGGCGCTCGCCCACCAGATAGATCCCGCAGGCCGCGGCCACCGCCGCCGTCCACGACACGAGCAGGCCCGCGGTGCCGCCGGTGACCGGAAGGACGGTGGTCACCGCGCGGATCAGACCCGGGTAGAACGGAAAGAACGCCAGGTCGCTCTGGACCGCGCCGTCCGGCCAGAACAGGGTGCGGCCGTAGCCGTGCGCGGCGATCCGGGCGTACCAGTCGGCGTCCCAGGCGGTCGCGAGCCGCGCCCGCGGCGAGCGGCCGCAGTGGTGGGCCACCGCCACCAGCACCAGGAGCCCGGTCAGGCGCGCGGCGGCGAAGAGCCCGAGTGCGGGGGCCGCCCGCCGCAGGGCGGCCGCCCAGGGCGGGACGCCCGCCCGGCCGTCGGCCCGGCCGGCCCGGGCGGTGGCGGTGATCTCGGCGGACAGGGGGCACCTCCGGGCGCGCGTGATCGGTCAGACCGACCATCCGCGCGGATCCCGGTCCCCGCGACCGCTGCGCCCCCGACCGGGTGGAAGTCCGCCCACCCGGCGGTGCGCACACGGCCGCCGGGACGCCGGGAGGCCCGGGCCGGCCGGCCGGTGCCTTGAGGCGGCTGACCGCCTCCTCCAGTACCGCCGTCTGCTCGCAGAAGGCAAAACAGGCAAACGGGGCGCCTTCCGCGCGGTGATCGTAGAAGACGGTGTGGGGGATTGCCACGACGCCACAGCGCTCGGGCATCGCTCGGGCAGCGCCCGGCAGCAGAACGCGAGGCCGTCGCTCACACCCAAAGGTGCTGTGCCCGGCCCCCGAGTCCTGTCACGAGACGGCGGGGGACGCGTCGACCGGACCCGCGGGGCGCCGGTCAGCTCGCGAATGCCTTGCGGAGCCGCTCCGTCGCTTCCTCCAGTACCGACGTCCGCTTGCAGAACGCGAACCGCACGAAGGGCGCCCCGGCCTCCCGGTGGTCGTAGAAGACCGCGTTGGGGATCGCGACGACACCGGCCCGTTCCGGCATGGCCCGGCAGAACGCGAGGCCGTCGCTGTGGCCCAGCGGACGCACGTCGACGGTCACGAAGTAGGTGCCGGCCGGCCGGAACACCCCGAACCCGGCCGCCGCGAGCCCCTCGCTCAGCAGGTCCCGCTTGGCCAGGTGCTCGGCGCGGAACGCCGCGAAGTAGGCGTCCGGCAGCCGCAGCGCCTCGGCCACCGCGTACTGGAACGGCCCGGACGCCACATACGTCAGGAACTGCTTGGCCGAGCGGACCGCGGCCACCAGCTCGGGCGCGCCCGTCACCCAGCCGACCTTCCAGCCAGTGAACGAGAAGGTCTTGCCGGCGGAGCCGATGGTGACGGTGCGCTCGCGCATGCCGGGGCAGGAGGCGAGCGGAATGTGCTCGGCTCCGTCGAAGACCAGATGCTCGTACACCTCGTCGGTGATCACCAACAGGTCGCGCTCGCAGGCCAGCTCCGCGACGGCGGCGAGCTCGGCGCGGGTCAGGACCGTGCCGGTCGGGTTGTGCGGGGTGTTGAGCAGGATCAGCCGGGTCCTGGGGGTGACGGCGGCGCGCAGCTCGTCCAGGTCCAGGACGAAGCGGTCCCCGTCGGGGCGCAGGGTCACGGGCACCCGGGTGCCGCCCGCCATCGCGATGCACGCGGCGTACGAGTCGTAGTACGGCTCAAGGGCGATGACCTCGTCGCCCGGTTCGACCAGGGCGAGCAGGGAGGCGGCGATGGCCTCGGTGGCGCCCGCGGTGATGAGGACCTCGCGGTCCGGGTCGTAGGACAGGCCGTAGAAGCGCCGCTGGTGCTCGGTGACGGCGGTGCGCAGCTCGGGGACGCCGGGGCCCGGCGGGTACTGGTTGCCGTGGCCCTCGCGCAGGGCGCGGACCGCGGCTTCCCGTACCGCCTCGGGACCGTCGGCGTCGGGGAAGCCCTGGCCGAGGTTGATCGCCCCGGTCCGCTGGGCGAGGGCCGACATCTCGGCGAAGATCGTCGTCCCGAACTCGGCGAGGCGGCGGTTGAGGAGAGGGCGCGCGCTGGAGGTCATGACGGCCATCCTGCGGGCAACCTCTGGAGTTGCTCAAGTGTGCTTTGGCGCCGGACGGCGAAGGGCATCCCCTCTCCACGCGGGCCACGGGGGACCGCGGCACGGAAGGACGGTGGGGGATGGGCATCGTGATCGCACTGGTCGTCGTCGTGGCGGTGGCGCTGGCCGCCCTGGCCCGCTCCGCGGCGCGCGGCCGGCGCCGCGGCGGCAGGGGCTCGCGCAGGGGGACGGCCGCCTCGGCCGCGGGAGGCGGCAGCTGGTGGGCGGCGGGCGGCTCGGACAGCGGAAGCTCGCCGTCGTGCGGCAGCGGGAGCAGCCACCACGGGGGGAGCGGCCACCACGGGGGCGGCGGCGGCCACCACTCCTGCGGCGGCGGGCACTCCTGCGGCGGAGGCGGCCACTCGTCGTGCGGCGGCGGCTCGTCCTGCGGGGGCGGCGGCTGCGGATCGAGCTGAACGGTCCTTCCGCGCTCCCCGGCCCCATTCGGCCGACGGCCATTGGGGCGGTCCCGCCCCGGGGCCGGCGGGGGCGGCGGGCGGGAGGCACGCGGTGGTCGCGGCTGACACGGGGCAGCCGATTCCGCCGCCCACTCCGCCCGTTGTGCGCCCGGTCGGTTCCGGCCGGCCGGGCGCCTTTATTCACGCCGGTAGTTGAACGTTTGAACCGAGTGGCCCCCGAGGGGATGGAAACCCGCTCAAGTTGGGTAAAAAAGCTGTGAGCGCCGCGCACTTCATGATTCCCTCGCAGAGAACCCATGCAGCCTTCGGACCCCGGGCGATCAGAGAGCGGTCCCCCCGGTTCTTCGTCGCGGTCCGAGTCGACATCGGTCATTCACCGGCATCGGTCATCCACCGGCATCGGTCACCCACCCTCCCCATGTGTGTTTTGCGGAGCCCACCCATGCTCACGTCCCTCAAGACCGCCTATTCCGATACGCGTGCCGCCGACCTCGCCTGGGCGCTGGGCCGCGAGCCGCTGCCCGCCCTCGCCGTGCTCGACCTCGAACTCTCCGGCGCCAAGCTCCAATTGAGGCTCCTCGGTGCCTCGCACCAAGTCCTCCTCGACGAGGAGCGCGGCACCTGCTCGGAGACCGTGGCCTGCATGCCCGGCAGCAGCACACCGCTGCCGCTCGGCGTGGCCAAACGGCTCGGGGAGTGGGACTACGAGTTCGCCGCGCGCGTCGAGACGCTCTCGCACGGCTCGTTCGCGGGCCGGGCCCAGGAGCTCCTCGCCCTCGTCGCCGACCACCCCAACGGACTGGCGGGAACGTTTCCCGGATCACCGCACGCCTTCACCGCGATGCTCGCGCAGCGCGGCGAGGGCCAGGTGTGGTGGCGTACCTGGCACGCCTACCCGCAGGAAGGGCAGTTGGTGGTCACCCGCACCCGCGTCGGCGTACGGGTACCGGCACCCGCCGGGCTGTGAGGCGCGCGGAATCCCCACCGGTTGGCTCCAGTTGCACCCGTGTGGGTGACAGGATGCGAACGGAGCGTCACGTAGCGTTCGCATCATGATCGAACCGCTCCCCGCTCCCGTGAGTTGTGCGCGGTCGGGCCGGTTCCTCGTCCTGGCCGTCGTGTTCGTCTGCGCCGCCTGCGGCCTCGTGTACGAGCTCGAACTGGTCGCCCTCGCCTCGTACTTGATCGGAGACTCGGTCACCCAGGCCTCGGTGGTCCTGTCGGTGATGGTCTTCGCGATGGGGGTCGGCTCGCTGCTCGCCAAACGGCTGCGCTGCCGGGCCGCCGTCGGCTTCGGCCTCATCGAGGCCGCGCTCGCCCTGGTGGGCGGCTGCTCGGCGGTGGTCCTGTACGCGACGTTCGCCTGGTTCGGCGGCTCGCGGTACGCCCTGGTGGCCTTCTCGCTCGCCATCGGCATGCTGATCGGCGCCGAGATCCCGCTCCTGATGACCCTCATCCAGCGCGTCTCGCGGCGCGCCGCGGGCGACGCGAGCGGCACCGTGGCCGACCTGTTCGCCGCGGACTACGTGGGCGCCCTCGTCGGCGGTCTCGCCTTCCCGTTCCTCCTCCTGCCCCAACTCGGCCAGCTGACCAGTGCGTTGCTCACCGGATGCGTCAACGCCGTCGCCGGCGGCTCGCTCGTCCTGCTGCTCTTCGGCCGCGAACTGACCCCGCGCGCCCGCTGGCTGCTGCTCGGCGCCAACGCCCTCGCCCTCGCGGTGCTCGCCCTGACCACCGCCATGGTCGGCGACTTCGAACAGGCCGCGCGCCGCGCCGTCTACGGCAGTCAGGTGCGCGTCGCCGTCCAGAGCCACGTCCAGGAGATCGTCCTCACCGGCAGGGCGGGCGCGCCCCTCGGCCTCTTCCTCGACGGACGGCTGCGCGTCGACGGCCGCGACGAGTCCCGCTACCACGCGGCCCTGGTGGACCCCGCGCTCGACGCAGGCCCGCACGGCCGCGTCCTCATCCTGGGCGGCGGCGACGGCCTCGCCGCCCGCGAAGTGCTGCGCCACCCCGGTGTGCGGGCGGTGACCCTCGTCGACATCGACCCGGAGCTGATGCGCCTCGCCCGCGGCGACCCGGGGCTCGCCTCCCTGAACGCCCACGCCTACCGGGACCCGCGGCTGCGCCCGGTGGCCGCAGACCCCTTCGCCTGGCTGCGTGGCGAGGGCCGCACCGCGGGCCCGTACGACGTCGTCGTGTGCGATCTGCCCGACCCCGGCATGACCGCGAGCACCAAGCTGTACTCGCAGGAGTTCTACGGGCTCGCCTCCCGCGTCCTCGCGCCGGGCGGGCGGCTCGTGGTGCACGGCGGTTCGGTGGCGAGCGCTCCCCGCACGTTCTGGACGGTCGCCTCGACGGTGCATGCGGCCGGGCTGAGGACGTTCGCCTACCGCGCGACCGGGCGCACCGCCGGGCCCACCGAGGGCCCCGGCCGCGCCCTCGGCCCGGCCCCCGCGCCCCAGGACTGGGGCTTCGTCCTGGCGACGCGGCCGGACCGGGGACCGCCGCCGGCGGCGCGGGCGGCGCGTCCCCGGGTGCTCTGGGGGACGGCGCTGCCCGTCGCCACCCGCTCCGGGCTCCGGCTCCCGCTCGGCGCCCGGCCCCTGACCCCGCCGTCGGACGCGGCCGCCTTCGCGCCGTCGACGCTGGTGCATCCGCGGTACGGGGAGTGAGGGGGCGGGGGTGATGGGGCGGCGGGCATACGGGGGGCGGCGGGCATACGGGGGGTGACGGGAGCGGCGGGGGGTATTGGGTGGCGGCGGGGCTACGGGGGCGCTGGGGGCGTGTGCGGGCGGGTGAGGCATCGGCGCCGCGTTGACGCAGACGGAACGGCCGGTGCTGAGTAGGCTCGGTGGTTATGGAGCATGAGGTGTTCGTTCCGGTTCAGGCCCAGGTACTCCGGCAGACGTTGCGCGATCCCGCCCGGGTCGCCCGGTGCCTTCCGGGGCTCCAGCAGGATGCGGGCGAGCCGCCCATCGCGGGTCGACTGAAGGTCCGTCTCGGCGGGAGCACCATCACCTACCGCGGCGCCCTGCGCATCACCGAGCAGGACGACGGGGCGTTCGCCGTGGAGGGCGAGGGCGTGGAGGTCCGCGGCGCGGGCGCCGCCCAGCTCACCCTGACCGTACGGCTGGACGAGGCGCCTGGCGGCACCACGCTCGGCTTCGCGGGCACCGCTCTCGCGGAGGGCCGGGCGGCGGACGTACCGGCGGACACCTCCAAGGCCTCGGCACTGCGCCTGCTCGACCGGTTCGCCGCGGCGCTCGCGCATCCCGCGCGGCCGGAGAACGCGGCGGCCGGGGCGGCGGGGACCACGTCGGACGACCTGGCTACGGCCACGGGCTCCGAGCCCTCGCAGGCACCGGCTGACCTCGCCGAGACGGACCTGAACACGGACCTCGCGGGCGGCACGGGATCGGGAGCCGCGGGCGCTTCGGAGCCGGACCTCGACTCCGCCGGCCCGGGCCCGGACTCGACGGACCGCGATGCCACCGACCTTGACGCCAGCGACCTTGACGCCAGCGACCTTGACGCCGGCGACTTGGACGCCGGCGATTTGGACGCCGCAAGCTTCGCCTCGGTCTTCGACGCCGAGGTGCCGCCGCCGTCCCTCGACCCGCTCGCGGACCAGGAGTTCGCCATCGAGGTGGGCGGCCCGATGCCCGCCGAGGCCGCGCACGCCCGCCGCACGATGATCGGCCGCAGCGCCGAGGAGGTCGACCACGCGCCGCCGCGCGGCCGGTACGCCCCGGTGCCCGCGCCCTCGGGCAGCACCGCCGGCGCAACACTGCGCTGGGTCGCCCCGGCCGCGGCCCTCGCGCTGGCCTCCGCGGTCGTGGTCGGTCGGGCGCTGAGGCGACGCCGCTGACCGAAGCCCGCCGCCGGCCGAAGCCCGCCGCCGGCCGAAGCCCGCCGCGGGCCGAAGCCCGCCGCGGGCCGAAGCTCCCCGCCGACGGAAGCTCGCCGCGGGCCGAAGCTCCCCCGTTGCAGCTGAGCACATCACCGGCCCACCCGTTAGGGTCGACGGCGTGAGCAGTGACCAGATCAAATTGGGCGTCGGCGCCGTGGAACTGACCGTCGACGCGGGCAACGGCTGCCGGATCAGCAGCCTGCGGATCGACGGCACCGAGGTGCTGCGCCAGGGCGAGAAGTACGGCTGCTTCCCGATGGTGCCGTGGTGCGGCCGCGTCGAGAACGGCCAGTTCCGCGACGGCGGAGTGAAGTACCAACTGCCGCTCAACGCGGCGCCGCACGCCATTCACGGCACCGCCCGCGACCACGCGTGGAAGACCGCGCGGGTCTCGGCCACCGAGGCCGTGTTCACCCAGGAACTCACCGAGCCCTGGCCGTTCAGCGGCAAGGTCACCCAGATCTTCGAGCTGACGCCGGACGCGTTGACGGTGCGGATGGGTGTCGAGACGTACGACAACTCCTTCCCGGCGCAGGTGGGTTGGCACCCCTGGTTCGTGCGGGAGATCGAGGGCAGCAGCGTCGAGGTGGCCTTCGACGCCGCGTGGCAGGAAGAGCGCGGCGACGACCATCTGCCCACCGGGCGGCGGATCGAGCCGCTGCCGGGCCCCTGGGACGACTGCTTCGGGATGCCCGACGGGGTCGACGTCACCCTCACCTGGCCGGAGCGGCTCGAACTGAAGGTGACCAGCCCCACCGAGTGGGTCGTCATCTACGACGAGCAGGAGGCGGCCGTGTGCGTGGAGCCGCAGTCGGGCCCGCCCAACGGACTCAACACCCTGCCCCGTCAGGTCACCCCGATCGACCCGCTGGAGCTGACGACGACCTGGGCCTGGCGCCGCCTGTAAGCACGGCCCTTAAGCTCTTGGGTATGACTGACGTACGCGCTGACCTGCTCCAGCAGATCAAGGACAAGGCCGTGGTGCACGGCAAGGTGACCCTCTCCTCGGGGATGGAGGCCGACTACTACGTCGACCTGCGTCGGGTCACCCTTGACGGCGTCGCCGCGCCGCTGGTGGGCCAGGTGATGCTCGACGTGGCCGCCGAGTTCGACTTCGACGCGGTGGGCGGCCTGACCATGGGCGCCGACCCGGTGGCCGGAGCGATGCTGCACGCGGCCGCCGCCCGCGGCCGCACCCTGGACGCCTTCGTCGTCCGCAAGGCGGCCAAGGCGCACGGGATGCAGCGCCAGGTCGAGGGCCCGGACATCAAGGGGCGCCGGGTCCTGGTCGTCGAGGACACCTCGACCACCGGTGGCTCGCCCCTGACCGCCGTCGAGGCGGTCCGTGCGGCCGGCGCGGAGGTGGTGGCGGTGGCGACGATCGTGGACCGCGCGACCGGCGCCGGCGAGAAGATCACCGAGGGCGCGGGCGTGCCGTACGTCTTCGCGTTCTCCGCGTCGGAGCTCGGACTGGCGTAGGGCGCTGCCCGGGGTCGCGCCCCACCACTCCGGCGCCCCACCACTCCGGCGCCCCACCACTCCGGCGCCCCACCACTCCGGCGCCCCGTCACCCGGCGCCCCGCCACCCCGCCGCACGGGGGGCTCCGCTGGGCGCAAAAGTCGTGACGTAGGTCCCGGGGCTCGGACGGAGCGAGCCTGACCTGCGTGTTCTTCCAGGGGCGGACCGTTTCACGTGAAACGGGACCCCCCAGGGGCGTCCCAGGGGGGGGGCCCCGGGCCGAGTATGGTAAGATTGTCCGCGGCGATGACGTCGCCCCCCCGTCAG
>NZ_JBEZKW010000099.1:0-18918 GCF_040651795.1 Streptomyces sp. NPDC048361 | reverse complement strand
GTCCTCCACCGCCAGGCGCGCGGCGGCGAGCAGCGCGGGCCTGGGGGGGTGCAGCCCAGCCCCGGCGGGGGGGGGGGGGGCCCCCGGCCCGGGGGGGGGCCCCCCCCCCGCGCCGCTCAGCTCCAGGGGAAAGCGGCGTTCTGGTTGAGCGTGCCCACGGCGAGGCCGCCGGCGCAGGCGATCAGCCAATCCGCCGAGGCCCACCGCTTGGTCAGGTGGTGCACTGCGGCGCCTGCCTGTGTGGGCAGGACGCAGCCGGTCAGGACGATCGCCACGAGGTCGGAGTCGTCGATGTCCTGGTGGCGCGTCAGCGCGTAACCGGCGAACGTCGCCAGGGTGGCGAGGACCAGGTTCCGCAGATCGACGGTGCCCAGTGACGGAAGGTCAGCCCCGCGCGCGCCGCGGACCGTGTACACGATCAGCGCGGCGACCTCGGCTGCGATGACCAAGAGCGCGACCAGCATGAGCGTCGCCTCCTTTCAGAATGTGCAGGCCTTCTGGATCGCCGGGATGCCGAGCAGGGCCTTGATGGCCGCGCGCTGCGGGGAGCTGAGCTTGCGGCGCTTGGCGTAGGTCTGGATGAGTTGCGCGGTCTTCTTGACACCGATCCGCTTCACGAGGCGCACCGCGGTCACCACGCGCCCGGAGGAACCCACCGGGGTGAACATGGCGATGAAACCGGCGACGGTGGTGGCGCACCACAGGATCTTCTTGGTGGTGGACCACCAGGACGGGTCGATGACGATGGGGAAGGCGCTGTTCGCGTCGAACTCGACGTGCTGGATCAGCTTGTTGTCCACGACCTTGTAACTGGTGGGCACGTCCTTGCCGTTGGCGTCCTTGGCCCAGGGCGCGGCGAAGAATCCGGCCGGGTCCTTCAGCGGGGCCTTCTCCGCGTTGTCGTCGCCCTCGGAGTACAGCGACACGGAACCGTCGTCGTGCGTGACGGCCTTCATCCCCGCGGGGATCGTGAAGCCCGTCTCGTAGTCGTGCGGCGCGGAACCGGTCTTGAGGATGTTGAGTGTGCGCGACCCACCGTCGGTGGTGGGCTGCACCACCGTGTCTACCGGTCCCGGCGAGGTGTAGACGACGTTGCCGCCCACTGGTGTGCCCTTGGTGGTCGCCTGGGGAATGCTGAGCGCGGCGGGCATCTGGGCGTTCTTGATGTCGATGCGGTTGTTTTTGCCGTCCCAGGGGACCGCCACGGTGTTCTCCTCGGTGGTGGCGATCGAGGCGTATGTGGCGTCGGAGGCGGTGGCGGCCGTGATGTCTGCGGCGTCCGAGTGGAGGTTGGCGAGACCCAGCGCGTGTTCGGCCGCGGTCGGCGTCCAGGCGGTGTCCACGGTGAAGCGGACGGGGTCGGACCAGCCGGTGGCGTAGTGGGTGCCGTCGTAGGTGGTGGAGCGGAAGCTGTAGGTGTGGCCCGAGACCAGCTTGCCGGCCGGGACCTTCACGCTGGAGGTGCTGTTGGCGGGCACCGGCTCGGCGTTGACCGTCGAGACGACCTTGCCCGTGGCGGTGTCGGTGATCTCGTAGGTTCCGGTGATCTGGTCCTCGCCGTCGGTGTCCACCGTGGAGAACCGGAGGGTCGGCGTGGTCGAGTTCACCTTGAAGATGCCGCCCTGGGACAGGAACGGCGTGCCGGCCTGGAGGTTGGTGCCGTTGTACGGGCGGTAGTTGTAGGTGACTTCGAGGGTGGGGACCTGCTTCTGGTCGGGGGCCTCGGAGGAGGAGAACCGCTTCCATGCGTAGGTGTCGGACTCGTCCGCCGCCTTCAGCGCGATGGATCCCACCTCGGCCTTCTCCGAGGACCAGGTCTGCGCGAGCTTGGTGATGTCCGCGCTCGCCCACCCCTCGTTGGAGCACGTGGCCGACTTGGTCTGGGTGGAGGTGGCGATCTTCTCCTTGAGCGCCGGCTGCCTGGTCCAGCGGGTGTTCTTGTCCGCGGGGCCGGCGGCCCACACTTCCCAGCCGCGCTTCTCGCACGACCAGGCGTGGTAGTTCCACATCTTCAGCGTCGCCTTGGAGACAAGGGAATCGGCGAAGTTGGCGGTGCGGAAGGTCAGGAACGAGCGGGCGGTGCGCTTGGTGGAGCCGGCGAGGTCGCCGGGCCAGCCGATCTTGAGGTCGGTGTTCGCGGACTGGTCGGTGGTGTCACCGCCCTGCACGAACGTGTCGAACAGGGTGTCCAGGGTGTCGGTGGCCGGATCGATCGTCACCGGGTAACGGGTCGCGGGGTCGCTCAGCCACTCCGCGTCCGGGGCGAGCGTGAATTCCACGGTGTTGCCGTGCTGGGCTACCTTCATCTCGACCAGCCTGGTGTTGGTGCGCTCCAGGGACTTCTCGTCCACTGTGGCGTCCCACATGTGCGGCGCGGGCATCACCGCACGCTCTTCGCCCTGGGCGTCGGTGAAGGACACCGAACCGTCGGTGTTTTGGGTGGCCTTCACTCCGTCGGGCACCGTCATCGGCAGCACCATCGGTGCGCCGCTCTCCGGGGCCTTGTTCAGCCGGAGGAACTGCTCGAACCCCGTCCGGGTGGCCTCCACGATCACGTCGCCGCCGGGCACGGCCTCCTTGTAGGTGGCGACGTTCCCGTCCAGGACCGGGGCGGGCAGGCCGGCCTTCCACCGCATCGCGAGGCGGTCCTTGCCCGTGCCGAGGGTGATGAGGTCGCGCGCCTCGGACTCCGGGGCCTGGGCCGTGCCCGCGATCGACCGGGGCAGCGCCCCGCCCTTGCCGGCCAGCCTCAGCTGCTTGGGGTGCGCCTCGGCCGTGACCCCGCCATCCGCAGCGGCCTTGAGGTCGACGTCGACGTCCACCCACTTGCCGTCGCGGATCATGCGGATCGGGCCGGCGGCCATCTCCCGTGTGAGGGTGGCGTCGGGGTTGGCGTAGACGGTGTCGGTCTCGGTGCGCAGCTGCAACACCTCCACCCGCTGGTCCTGCACCGCCGCGGCCGCCTGCGCGGCCTCCACGCTCTCGGCCTCCTTGATCGGATGGGCCTTGAACGCCGCGATGTCCTTCTCCAGGCCCGCCAACGCCCGCTCGAATTCGGCCGCTTCTCCATCAGCGGCCGAGGGTTCGGCGATGGCGTGCGGTGTAGACGTCAGGACGGCGCCTACGGTCAGCATTGCTATGCCCGCGGTTCGGGCACGCCAGCTGTACTTCACGTGCAACTCCAGGTTCAGGTGACGATCGCGGGCCCCTGGTGAGGGCGCGGAGGATCGCCGCAGCAACCGGCAGGCCAGATGTGGCTTGCGGTTGTCGCCTCCAAAGTGGGGGTTTTGAACAGGACTTTACTTCTCTTGACCAGTGCTTGGTCAACCGAGGGGGGAGGGGGGCTCGCCCGAGCGGTGAGGGCGACAGCGCGAGATCAGCGAACGTCACGAACCTGCCCCATCTGATGGGCGGGAGTCGCACACGTGTTGCCCTGCCCAACGCCGACGCTGCCGCAGAGTCACGCCGTGGGGCTGAAACTTGGCGGCGAAGCTGACTGTCAGCTGTGGACGACCGGGAGCTCGAGGCCGAGGACGACAACGTCGGACGCACAACCGTCCCCAGGCGCCTACCATCTCGCCGACAACGAGGAATGATCCAGCAGCAGGCAGCATGCCGGGTGTTCTTCCGGAAACTGCTCGGCGCGGATATCCCATCCCCGACTGGGCGGCCAACGACCCCGTCGTCACTCAGCCGCGAGCGTGTGGATCGGCTGACGAATGCCTTTCCGCTGCGGTATACCAACGTCGATCCATCTGCCGGAATGACGTCGGGTGGCTGACTGCGCTGAGGCACCTCCCACATCTCCACGGCACGAGGCCGGCTGACTGGGCCTGCCATGTCGAGGCTTCGCCGCCGCCGTCGTCCATGGCGCGACAATGAGGCGTACTCGCGGTCTTCAGGGGACGATCCCTCGCTCCAAGACCCGGCCGTGCCGGTGTCTGGTCGACTCGACAGTCGGTAAGGCCTCCCGATCGCAGGCGGCCATGTGGACCGTCCTGGTGTAACTGCTGCTGGGCGCCGGGGTGATGGTCCGTCTCAGGTCTTAGGACCTACGCCCCATGCGCACCATTGGCCTGCTGGCTGGCGTCGGTGCCTATGCAAGCCACGGAGATTACTCGGCGCACCAGGGCGGAGCGTAGACGGGACACTTTGCAGAGGCTGACCTCGGAGCGCGACATCTGGGTGTCGACGGCCCATCCCGACCACGGCCCGCATCAGGTGCCGCTGTGGTTTCTCTGGGACGGGCAGGCAGTGTGGATGTGCACCAGCGCGAACTCCGCGACTGCGCGTAACGCGCATAAGGAACCACGCGTACGGCTGGCTCTGCCGGACGCCTTCGACGTGGTGCTGCTGCAAGGCCAGGCGACGTGCCATCCAGCGCGGGAAGTGCCAAAGGATGCCGCAGACGCCTTCGCGGGCAAGTTCGGTTGGGATCCGCGTACGGAAGAAACCTCCTTCGTGTACCTGTGCGTAACGCCCCAGACAGTGCGCGCCTGGCGTGGAGTACCGGAACTGCGTGGCAGAGTCGTGATGTGCGATGGAGCTTGGCTGGGGTAGTACGGGCGCAGCTCGAATGTCCGGGTCTCAGCGGCTCGTTGAGGGTTGCGACGACAACAGACGCTTCGTAGCGGACCGCGAGTTCGTCGGATACCGCGTCGCCGCAGCGAGGCGTGGTCGGACGGATGCCGTGGGTGGGTGAGCACATCTCCGGCTTGTGGCGCGTTCTTCCTGCGGATTGGACGGAGACAGCCACGGCCCCGGAACGGCCGGCACTCCATGTCCGGTTTCCGCCAGCGGCACCGGCAACCGTCACGGAATCTGAGCACATGACGACACCCAACTTCCGACCGGCAGCCATCCCTCCCCACGTTCTTGAGGAACTGCGACTGAGCGACGACGCCGGCGCGTTTCGTCCTTCTCCCGTGCATGACACGAGCGGAGCGCCCTTGCGCTGCTGTCTGCGCCGCACCCGTCCCGGTGAGCTCGTCTCCCTGGTGTCGTACGCTCCGCTGCGCCGGTGGGCGGCCGACACGGGAGTGGATCCGGGAGCCTACGACGAGGTGGGCCCGGTGTTCATCCACACGGGCCCTTGTACGGGTCCGGATCCGGAGTGCGGTTATCCGTTCGCTGAGATGGGGGCCCTGCGCGTCTTGCGTCGCTACAGCGGCGATGGCCGGATCGCGGGTGGCGCGATCGTGCAGTTGCCGACGGACCTCCCGCTGGCCCAGGCCGTTGTGGACGAGGCGCTGCGGGCAGCCTTCGCTGACGCCGAGGTCGCTCTCGTACACGTACGGGCGGTGGAGTACGGCTGCTTCCAATACGAGGTGCGCAGGCCTGTTGGGCCGGCCTCGGTCTGACCGGCGCTTCCCCTTCCGGACCGTCCGGCGTCGACAGCGCCGCCGGACGCCGGATCCGGTGGGTACTCGACCGTGATCAGCGAGGGACACGGGGCTTCGCCAGTGGCACGACGGGACGCTGAGGGCGGTTGTGCATGCCATCCGAAGGATAGGGTCGCATAAGCAATCGCTTAGTCGGCGTTCCGTCGGCGCCGGCAGAGGAAGCAGGGAGTCTGATGCCAGTCATCGATGCGTGGATGCAGCACCCGACGCTCCGTCACTCCAACCACGAAATGTTCGAGTCATTGCGCCAGTGGACGAAACAGGGGCTCTTGGAGGAGCCGTTGCCGGTCAAGGCGACGGTGGCCGCGATGGCCGCGGCGGACGTCGAACTCGGCCTCTCGGCGGCCTGGTACGGCCCTCAAGGGCCGCTGATCAGCAACGACGAGGTGGCCGAGTTCGTCGCTCAGTCCGAGGGGCGGCTGCGCGGCGTGGCCGGCGTGGATCTCACCCGCCCGGTCCAGGCGGTGCGGGAACTGCGTCGCGCCGTGGAGGAACTCGGCTTCGTAGCCCTGCGGATCGTGCCCTGGTTGTGGCAACTCCCGCCCACCGACAGGCTGTACTACCCGCTGTACGCCGCCTGCGTCGACCTCGGCATCCCCTTCTGCACCCAGGTCGGTCACACCGGACCGCTGCGTCCCTCCGAAACCGGCCGCCCCATCCCCTACATCGATCAGGTCGCACTGGACTTCCCCGACCTCACCATCGTGTGCGGGCACATCGGGTATCCGTGGACCACGGAGATGATCGCGGTGGCCGACAAGCACGCCCGTGTGTACATCGACACCAGCGCCTACACCAGCCGCCGTTACCCGCTTGAACTGGTCGACTACCTGCGCGGTCGCGGCCGCAGGAAAGTGTTGTTCGGCACGAACTACCCCATGATCACTCCAGCCCGGGCGCTCGAACACCTCGGTGAACTGGGCCTGGACGAGGAGGCCACCGGCCTGTTCCTGGCCGGCAACGCGCGCAGGATCTTCCACCTGTGACCTCACCGGGCGAACACCGACCCTCACAGCTCCCGCAGCTCCGGCGCCCACGGGGGAGACCCCTGCGGGTCAGTCCCGCATCCGGGCGCCGTCAAGGCAGCGCGCTCCGCGCAGGCTGCTGACAACGTCAGGGGCCCACGGCGGTGTCGTGTTGCTGGGCAGGGGGCGGGTACGGGGTCGGCCCAGACGGCGAGCGCCGCACCAGCGGAGTGCGCTGTGGGCGTCCATCGGCATGCCGCAGTGGGTGCGCGGGGGAGACGTCGCCCTTGCGTGCGACCTGCGCGTCGGTACGCCGAGCGCTCCGACCAAAGGCCCGGACGCATCACTCGCTGTGGCGGCCGGTCCAGCTCATGGATGGGGTGCAGGGTGTGTCGACATCGTAAAGCCGCCTCTTGCGGTTCAGACAGGTGCTGCCCAAGTGCTGCTGGAAAACCGTTGTAGCATGTCGTCAAATGGATGACAATTATCCTGTCGTCAGGCCGATGACGTTCGAGGGAGGTACGTGTGACCACAGCAGATGAGCCAGCCACGACCAGCGCCGACGCCCACAGTCCGGCGTCCTTCCTCGCCGCCGCAGCGGCCCTTTCCGCCATGGACGCCGCCCTGCGCGACGCCCAGCACGAGACCCCCGACGCCGCCGGTCCCGGCCCCGAGCAGGCACTGGCCTCCCTGATGCTGCTGCGACAGGTACGCGAGCAGCTCGCCGGATGGGAGACCGGGCTGATCGAGACCGCTCGGGAGGCGGGTGCCAGCTGGGCCGAGCTCGCCCGGCCCCTCGGTGTGGCCAGCCGCCAGGCCGCCGAACGACGCTACCTGCGTGGCCGTCCCGGCGCCTCCGGTACCACCGGTGAGCAGCGCGTGACGGCCACCCGTCAGGCCCGCGCCGCTGAACGCGCCCATGTGACGTGGGCCCGCGCCAACGCCGCAGACCTGCGCCGCCTCGCAGGACAGATCACCGCGCTCACTCACCTCGCGCCCGATGCGCGCTCAGCCCAGGCGTCCCTGAACGCAGCGCTCGGAGCGACCGATCCCGCCGAGCTCATTGCCCCGCTGGCCGGTATGCGTCCCTACCTCGGCGCCCACCATGCCGACCTCGTCACACGCCTGGACGCCCTGGCGGACCGGCTCACGGCGGTAGCTGACGATGCCTGACTCCCTTGATGGAGAGCCATAGACACAGGTGCGCGGTGGGGTGAACACCTTGCACCACCATCACGCCGAGGCGGGCACGTTCCGTCTCGGTCCGAGTTCCGTCCGTTCATGACGTTCCCATAGAAAGGGCCCCCCATGGGCAGCAGTGTCGAGACGCTGGAATTCCAGGCGGAGACCCGCCAGTTGCTCCGCCTGGTGATTCACTCGATCTACTCGAACAAGGACATCTTCCTGCGTGAGCTGATCTCGAACGCCTCCGACGCACTGGACAAGCTGAGGCTGGAGTCGCTGACCGACTCCAGCCTCTCCGGGGTCGACAGCGCCGATCTGCACATCTCGCTGGAGGTCGACAAGGACGCCCGCACTCTGACCGTCCGTGACAACGGGATCGGCATGAGCCGGGACGACCTCGTGGAGCTGATCGGCACGATCGCCAAGTCCGGCACCGCTGCTCTGCTGGAGAAGATCAAGGAATCCAAGGATGCCGCCACCGCCGAGAACCTGATCGGGCAGTTCGGCGTCGGCTTCTACTCCGCGTTCATGGTCGCCGACAAGGTCACCCTGCGCACTCGGCGGGCGGGCACCGACTCCGGAACCCAGTGGGAGTCCGACGGAGACGGCACCTACGACCTCCAGGCCGTCGACGGCCTGCCCGTCGGCACGTCGGTCACCCTCCACCTCAAGCCGGCCGACAGCGAGGACGGGCTCGCCGACTACCTGTCCGAGTCGAAGATCCGTCAGATCGTCAAGCAGTACTCCGACTTCATCCGCTGGCCCATCCGGATGACCACCGAGCGCACCGGCGCCGAGGGTGAGATCACCCACGACACCGACACACTCAACTCGATGAAGGCGCTGTGGGCCCGGCCGCGCAGCGAGGTGACCGAGGAGGAGTACAACGAGTTCTACCAGCAGATCAGCCACGATTGGCTTCCCCCGGCCGAGACGATCCACATGCGCGCCGAGGGCACCTTCGAGTACGAGGCGCTGCTGTTCATTCCCACGCAGGCGCCCTTCGACCTGTTCTCCCGCGAGACCAAGCGCGGCATGCAGCTGTACGTCAAGCGGGTCTTCATCATGGACGACTGCGATGCGCTCATGCCCAACTACCTGCGCTTCGTCAAGGGTGTGGTGGACGCCCACGACCTGTCGTTGAACGTCTCCCGCGAGATCCTCCAGCACGACCGCCAGATCCATGGCGTACGCCGGCGCCTGGTCAAGAAGGTCCTCGGCGCCATCAAGGACATGCAGGCAAAGGACGCCGAGCGCTACGCGAAGCTGTGGGCGCAGTTCGGCCGGGTGCTGAAGGAAGGACTGCTCGAAGACACGGACAACACCGAGGCCCTCCTTGGGCTGGTGTCGACCGCCTCGACGCATGACCCGGAGAAGACCACCACGCTGCGTGCCTACGTCGAGCGAATGAAGGACGGACAGGATGCCATCTACTACCTGACCGGTGAAACCCGCGCGATGGTGGAGAACTCCCCGCACATGGAAGCCTTCACCGCCAAGGGGTACGAGGTCCTGATCCTCACCGACCCCGTCGACGAGGTGTGGGTGGACCGGGTCACGGCCTTCGACGGCCACCGGTTGCAGTCCATCGCCAAGGGGCAGGTCGACCTTGAGGAATCCGCCGACGGCGATCAGGAATCCGACACCCAGAAGAGCCGGCGAGAGCAGGACTTCGCCACCCTGCTGCCGTGGCTGACCACCACCCTGGCCGAACACGTCAAGGAGGTCCGCCTGTCCTCGCGCCTGACCACCTCCGCGGCATGCATCGTCGGCGACACCCATGATGTGACCCCGACCCTGGAAAAGATGTACCGAGCGATGGGACAGGAACTCCCCACGGTCAAACGCATCCTGGAACTGAACCCCGCACACCCGCTCGTCACCGCTCTGCGCACCGCACACGACGCCACCGCCGACGACCCCGCCCTGGCCGAGACCGCCGAGCTGATCTACGGCAGCGCGCTCCTCGCCGAAGGCGGCGACCTGCCCGACCCGGCCCGCTTCACCCGGCTGCTCACCGACCGCTTGGCCCGCACGCTGTAACCACGAAGTCCGCCCACGCCTCAGCGGACCGCGACATCGACGTCGACGACGACATGGCTGTGGCCGAAGTACCGGACCGTACCGGCGCGTTCGAGCCCGGACTCGTACGGGAACGCAAGGTGTTCGGCCAGGGTCTGATCGTTGCCCTCGCAGGGCGGGTGGACGTCGTCGTCGTCGCGATGGCGACAAGGATCTGTACTGAACATGCTGGTCGCAGCCGCTCGTTGAGGGCTGCGACCAGCATGGTTGCCTCTTGGCACAAGTTCCCCGTGTCCCGCGGCGGCAGCACCACCGCGCAGGAACTCCTGACAGTTGCGAACCCAGTCCGTCTGAACCGGGGGGTTGCCTTGATCCCGCCAGAAGTGCGAACGAACCGCAGCGGTCTTCCCACAGGCTCACCCACTGACACTGCACCGGCGCAGCCATGATATTAACCGGCCTTGACCTCAACCGGCCTTGACCTCAACCGGCCTTGAGGTCCTAGCGTCGCGATCATGACGACCACAAGCACCCCGCGGACTGGCACCATCGAGCTCAACCAACGGCCTATCGCCCTGGTCGCCTGGCGCGCCACCGAGGCGATCTTGCGGCACTCGCAGGCCGCCCTGGCACGCATCGACACCAGCCGGCCCCAGTGGTGGGCGCTCAACAACATCGTCCGGGCCGAGCACGGCCTCACCAGGGAAGAGATCCGTGCCCTGGTCGTGCCCTACGGGATGGACACCCAGGTGATGGTCCACGCCGCCGACGCCCTCGTACACCGAAACTGGCTCGCCATCGGCACGGACGGCGGGCTGACCAGTGTCCACACCGGCGGACGGCCCGGCTTGACGCCCCTCGGCAGGAACGGCTCAAGCCGGGCCGCGGATCAGCCCTGACGGCAGGTGCGTTTCGCGCCGGTCGTCGAGTCGGTCCAGCAGCCGGCGTCGATCAAGTCGATGGAGGGCTGTTCCCGGACAACGACGCAGAACTCACGACACCAGCGCACGACTTGATCGTGGTCCCTTTCACCCGCGACACGCCCTTGGCCCGCTGGGTGCGGCCGCGGTCGGATCAGGGTGCCGAGGCGATAGAGGTGCGTGCGCCAGAAGGGAACCGGTGCTGCGCCCGTTTGCCGTTGCCATGCTTTTGCGAAGGCTGTGGCGGTGTCGTGGTCCGCGAGGACACCTGAGGGAGAGTGGCCGAGCCCGACCAGCCGGGCTGTGAGGGTGTCAGTCTGCTCGGCAGAGAGGGAAGTGACCCAAAGGTATCCACGCGGCGTGCGATAGAAGATGGCATGGACCTCGCCCCCTGCCTCCAGTCGCCCGAAGACGGTGGCTTCGCTACCCGGCGCGCCGACCCCGCGTGCCCGCAGCCTCTCGATGTCCGTCAACCGGCGTGTTGTGCAGGGCAGGCCGTGAGCGCAGGAAGGCGCCGGCACGGAACAGGAAGTCGCGGACGTTTGCGGTGAGTTGCCAGTCATCCGTGAGCATGGTTCATGATCTCGGCCGTCATCCCCGTCCCCCTTGCTGATTGCCTGACGTAGCGTCAAAAAATGGCGGGATATGGCTCATTGTCATCCCCGTAGGGAACCGCGAGCGCCTGCGGGGCATGACTGTTGGGGGAGTCTGTCATGGCGACCGCGTGACGAGGCCGGCGACGGTGGAAGAGGGGGCGTGATGGCTGGGCACGGTGGGTCGAGGGCGGAACAGCAGGTGATGGACGTGCGTCGCGAAGTAGAGAAGTACCGAAAGCTCGCACACGCCGATCCCCACCGATACCTCTCCACATTCGCTCTGCGGCTCTTCCAGATGTGTGATGCGCTGGTCGAGTTCCCGGAGCAGCACGAGGAAATGACCACACTGCTGGGCGAGTTGGTGCAGGTCACGCGCCGCCTCGCCGCGTCGCAGGCGAACCGGTGGCTACCGGCGCTCGCACGGGCCCTGGAGCAGCGCGCCCGCGTCACCGGGTTACTGGGACGCCGGGACGAAGCGCGGGGGTACGCGGACCAAGCCGTCCGCCTCTACCGCGACCTGGCGCGCGAAGACGGGACGCAGCTTTCCGGTCTCGCCCTCGCGCTGGCCAATCTCGGCAACCAGCTGGCCGAGCTGGGCCGCCACCACGAGGCACTCGACCACATGCGCGAGGCCGTCGCAATGCGACGCCGACTGGCCGAGCGCCGTCCCGCCGATGCGGACCTCGCGGCGGAACTGGCCTCCTCCCTGGTCGATCTGGGCGTGAAACTCGGAGAGATGGGCCACCATGAGGACGCCCTGCCCGTACTCCGCGACGCGATCGTCCGGTATCGCGCCGCCGCCGCCGCCCGGCCCGCGACCGGTCTGTCCGAGCAGTGGGTGGCCCTGCTGTCGCTCTGTCGTGAACTGGCCCAGCTGAACCGCGGCGCCGAGGCCCGCCCATACCTTGAAGAGGCCACCGCGCTCTACCGCGCGCTCGCCGACAGCGACGCGGGCTTCGTCGCCTTCGTGACCGCGATGCTTAGCCGTTACGGTTTCGCCCTCACCGAGGAGGGTCTGATCGTGCCGGATACCCCTCAGCCGCGGCACTCCACCCAGCACGACGGAGCCCTGCTCTCCCGCATCCAGAAACTCAACGAGCAGGCCCTCCGGCTGGCCTCGAACGGGAGCCTCGACCTGGCCCTCGGCATGGCTCATGACGCCGTCGCCCTGAGTCGGCAGGCCGCCGAGGCCGTACCCGCCATGGCGATCGCGCTGGCTCGCTCCCTGCACAACCTCGCTCTCGTGCAGGCCGGAAACGGCCGTTCGACCGAGGCGGTGAGGTCCTGCGCCGAGGCGGTTCACCTGTGCCGTCGCAGCCTGGTCGCCGCTCCCCACCTCGTACGCCCTCTGCTCGCCGAAGCGCTCGACACGCTGAGCAACCGGCTCGCCCTCCTCGGACACCACCAGGACGCACTCGTGGCCGGGCAGGAGTCCGTCGCCCTGCACCGACAGCTCGCGGACGCCGACCCGAGCGCCCACTTGGCCGTGCTCGCCCGCTCGCTCAACAGCCTCGGCATTCGCCTCGCGGACACCGACCGCCACGACCAATCCCTCGACACCGCACTCGAAGTAGTGGCCATCTACCGCCACTTGCGTGCGGCCGAACCCGACCGGCACGTGGCCGGATTCATCCACGCTCTGTCCAATCTGGGGCTGCGACTGGCCCGCGTCGGACGCGACCACGAGGTCCTGGCACCCACCATGGAGGCAGTGAACCTTCTGGACCAGCAACCTCCGCTCGGCCCCGACGGTGACGAGGAACACCTCGCGGAGTCCTTTTCCTGGCTCGGCTGGTGGCTGCGCAAGCACGGCCACCGCAAAGAGGCGCGCACCGTCACCCGGAGCGCCGCGGAGCTGCGTCGCAGGACGACCGGCTGACGTCGGGTCCAAGACGTTCCGCTGCGCTGCAAGTCGGTCTTCGATGCCGAACGGCGGTGCCTGGACTCAGAGGAATCCGCCGGGCAGTGATGCTGCCGTACGCCCCCTCGAACACCTTCGCCGGCACACGGCCACCCACCACACCCGATACTGGTCGAGGAAACCCGCGGGCCGTGCCCGCAACAGACGCGTGGGCCCCGGCGCCGGTCTCGCCGTGCCGTTGATGACGACGATCCTCATGCCACTCCCTGTCTGCCGGTCAGCCGTCCCATCCGTAGGCGCGCCGACAACGCTCACCTCACCTCACCTGCGGCGCGCGAGCGCCCTACACCCGAGTGGTGATTTCGATCAGCTCGGGGCCCTGGAGTACGCGCAGGGGGAACCGCCACAACTGGCCCTCCCAGGTGCCGGCGTAGACCAGGCCGTGGACGCGGTCCAGCGCGACGCCGAGCGGAGAGAAGGCGCCGGCGGCCCTGACCGCCTCGCGTTCCCTGCCAGTGGCCAGGTCCACCGTGTACAAGACGTCCTTCCAGTGGTCGGTGACGTACGCGCTGCCCGCCCCGTCGAGTACGATTCCGCCGCTCCGCAACGGGGACGCCCCGGGCAGCACCTGCGGGGTGACGGGTGGTTCGGCCCGGAGGTCGACCTGACGCATGCTCCCCTCACTGTCCCTGTTGCCGGTGTACGCCTTGCCTTGTCCATCCAGTGCCACCGCGGAGGTGGATGCTCCCAGGTCCCTGGCGATCAGCTTGGGCTGCCCATGCGACCGCAGGTCGACCTCGTACAGATTCCCGTCGAAGGACGTGACGTACGCCGTGGCCGTGCTGTCCAGGGCGATGCCGCAGGCGGAGGCGATCGTGGCGGTCACCTCGACGCGGCCGTTGGACAGGTCCACCCGCAGCAGACGACCAGCAGCACCACTGTTGTCGGTGATGTAGGCACTGCCGTCCCCGTCCAGCGCCAGGCCACTGGGCACACCCAACGTGCCGTTCGTATCGCCGCTGGTGACGATCTGGCGCTTGGCGTTGGTGGTGAGGTCCACGCTGTACAGCTTCCCGTCACTGGTGACGGCGTAGGCCTTGCCGAGCGCGGGGTCGACCGCGACGCCCAGGACGAGTCCCGTCATCCCCCGGGCGACCAGGACCGCGCCTCCGGTCTCGTGGGCGAACTCGTTCAGCCTCCTCCTCGCCTCCTCACTGACGCTCGGCTGGTCCTCCTCACCGATTTTCGCCGCTTGCCGGAAGGATCCCTGCGCGGCCGAGGACGCCGCGGTGGACGCGGCCATACCGGACGCCGAGCTGGGATCCTCGCTGACTTGGCGTTGGGCGTCGGCCACCGTCTGAAAATTCTTGAAATGGGGGCCGAGGAAACCGCTCATCACGTGCAGCGCGCCATGCGCCGTCTGGCGCGGCTGCCATGGGTCACGGCCGGCCTCCAGCCCGTGCACGAACGCCGAGACGTCCCCCGAGACGCTCTCCTCGTCCTCGTCCCAGCCACCGCTCCCGGTGCCGGGGGTGCACCCCTTGAGCGCCTCGGTGGACCTCTCGGCATCGCCGGCCCGGTCCTTTCCGCTGCCGAAGCCGTGGGCAAAGGCGGACGTGGAAGTGGGCGGGTCCTCTTCGGCACCGTTGTTGGAGTCGTCGCCGTCAGGCATGGACTTTCCCTCCCTTTTCGCAGTGGCGCAAGGTCAGCTCTTGTAGAACGGCGCTTCTTTGTCCATGCCGTCGCTGGTTCCGTCGCCGAGCTGAAGCTTCTCCAGCTCGAATACCTCGGCCTCCCCGGCGAGGACGGAGACGATTTCGGCCTCTCCCTTCCGAGTGAGATATTCCTTGCCGTCACCGACCAGTTCGAGAACGTCGACCGCCCGTGCGACGACCTGGTAGTAGGGGTTGTCCGGGGTTTCTCCGGTTTTGCCGCGGGTCTGTGCGCGCCTCCGTGCCTCGACGTCCTCCACCCCTTCAATGGCCGTGATGCTGTCGAATTCCACCGGCTCCTCGTAATACAGTGCGACCCATCCGCCGAAGGTGATGGGGAGTTCGTAGTCGAACTTGCTCACCTTCCGTCGTTGCGTCGCCCTCACGACCGCCCGGCTCCCCACCGTCCCGCTGACCGAGAACGAGCCCTTGAACTGGGTGGTGAACGAACCGCTCACGGAGGCGCTGATGCCGAGCATCAGTTGTTCCGAGAGTTCCCCGGTGCCCGTGGCGGTGGCCGTCGCCGTGGTCGTACTGGTCGCTTGCGCCTGGGACGCCACGTCAACACCCTCGTTGTCCCGGCTGTTCTTCAGGGTGGTCGTCTTGGACTCGCTCGCCGCCATGGCGGTCTGCAGTTGTTGCTGTAGCGACGCGGTGCTCTTCGCCCCGAACGTGAGCTGGGCCTGGCCTTGGAGCGACCAGCTGATCGCATTGGACACCGAGAACTCGAAGCCGGCGGTCCACGTCACCGGCCGGGGGTCCGTCCGGTTGACGAACGTGTTCTCGTAGATCACGTCAGGAGGGGGCTGTTGGATGTCGCTGCGCTCCTCGATGAGCGGCACACCCATGTTCATGTAGGTGGTCCACCCGTGCTCGTGCGCCGAGTCTCCCGGGGGAAAGGTGCCGTACGTCACCTTGTTGATGGAGAACCCCACAGGTGCGATCCACCGGTCCGCCTCGCCTTCCTTTTTCTTCTTCACCCTCCCTCTCACCTTTTTCCACTTCGCCTCCACCAAATTCCAGCCCTCGGGCTGCTGCTCCTGTTGGCTTGCTTTCTCCCACTCCTTCCATTTCTTCAGGATCGGGGGCGGCCCGCCGGTGAGGATGTCGAGTTCCCTCTGATTTTTCCGTGTCAGCGGGTGGCGCATGAATCTAGTGGGTTTGTAGGTCTTCCCCACCACGTGTTCACTGCCGGCGTCGGCGGAATCGTTGGCGGAGACTCCGGCTGCCGAAGAGGTACTCATGGCCTTCGCTCCTCCCCGTGCGCAAAAATGCCGCACTTCGGTTTTTCCGGATCACGTCTACGAGTTGGTGCTACCCGGTCGTTATGGGCGGCATCCGTATACGTCCCCCGTTCCATGGGGCGCGCGGAGGCGAGGGTCAGCCGCAGAAGTACGCCGGCATTGGTCGGATCACCGGATTATCAGTACTGGCGGGTGTGGTGGTACCGATCTTTTGAGCGCGTGGAAGGCTCCCTCGCTCCGGCTCCACACGGGGCCGGAACGAGCACACAGGGCGCGTCCCGCCGCGATGGGGGACGCGCCCGGTCGCTGGTGCGGACGGGCCCGGCGGGGAGCGTGGACGCGGCCCGCTCGGAAAGGGGGAACGACGTCGCAGAGACCGCTATGACGACATCGTGCCTGATGCTCCGAGGCCAGTACTGCCACATTCAGGGAGTACGCCAAGAGGCAGCACGCGCGCTCCTGACGTCGGCGGACGGAGACTGACGACTGGCCGCCGTCGCGATCAGGAACAGCCGGGTCGCGCACGGCCGACCGGATGCGGGCCGGACGGGGGAGCGGGACCACGGCCAGGGGCGCACACGCAACCACGGCCCGGGGCGAACACGGGACCACGGCCCGGGGCGAAGAGCGGGCAGGTCATCGAGGAGACAGCCCCTGGCGGATCATTCCGGAACCCTTGGCTTCTTGGCGGACCCTGAGGTCCGCCCGTGGGTCATCTCGGCGAACGCGATGCGCTCGCTATTGACGGTCGCGAAGGAATGCCTGCCCGAGCCAGAGGAAGCGGAGGGACCCGGTCTCGCATTTATCGCGCTTTCGGGTGCCTTGCTCACCTGCGAAGGTGAGGATGTGGTGACACCGGGGCTCAGGAACTCGTGCTTCCGGCCAACCCGTACCCTCGCAACCGGGATGAACGCCGGAGGGCTGCGCGGAACGGATCTGGGGCTGCGGACCCTAGCCTTGGTCTCAGAGGCGTTCGATGGCACGGACGTCCAGACGCTCGTGCTGCATACCGTCATCGACGGCTGGAACCTGGTACGCGGCCATGGTCAGAGCGTCAATCTGCAGCGGGCCGACCTGCGTGGGGCACAGCTCTCCCATGCCGACTTGCGGGGCACCGACCTTCGCAACAGCGACCTGCGGGGAGCGAACCTCGAACGGGCGGATCTTCGGGGGGCGTTGCTTGGAGGAGCCGATCTGCGTGGCGCCGTTCTCAGGCGGTCGAATCTGATCGACGCGGACTTGCGGAAAGCTGACCTGCAGCGTGCTGACCTGAGTCACAGTGACTTCCGCGGTGCCCGACTGGGGCGCTCGGCGCTTAGGGGCGCGGAGTTGTGGTCGGCATTCGTCGGTCACGCCTCAATGGAGGACGCGTATCTCGAAGGCGTAGAGGTGTCCCGAGCCGATGAACGCGGCAGCCGAGAGAAAACGATTGCTGCTGCCCTGGAGCCAGTGACCAGCGGAACGTCTACTCGCGGGCAAGCGTGAGCCGACCGTGACCCCCGGCGAGCCCCGTTCACGCAAGACGCCACAGGCACTGCCCGCCCTTCGTGCATCCCGCGCCAACCGGGCATCGGCATCGCCGGCCGCACTCTCCCCAGAAGCCGACCAGCCCTCGGTAGCTGCTCCTACGGTCCGGCGTCTACTGCTTGCGCTCTTCCTCAACTTCGGTAGTTCGAGCATCGCCTGCTACTCACTGCTCCCGCTGCTGCCAGTCCTCATGGAGGGGTGGCATTCGGGGCCTCTCTCCGTGGGCGTAGTCCTTTTCGCCTTCAGCGCACTGCGGTTCTGTGGGTTCATCGTCGTAGACCGTATGGACTTCAGCCGAGTCAGGCCGACGCTGACCCTGTCCTTGGCGGCTGCGGCTTCACTGATGGCCACGGCGGCTCTCCTCCGAGGCGAACGGACGGTCGTAGTGTTTCTCATGTGCGGTGTGGCCGTCTCCATGAGTGTCAACTCGGTGACCGTACGGACCTGTATTGGCGATTACGTCGAGTCAGCGGAGGAACGCGTGGGCGCGTTCTCTCGCCTCCAGGTGGTGACTAACCTGTGCTCCGCCGGGGGGCCCATGTTGGGCTCACTGCTGTACTTCCAGTCGCCAGGGAGATGGATGCTTGTCACTGCTTTTGTCTTCGCTGTCTCTGCAGCAGCATCCTTTCTTGCCCTGCCCAAGGGGCTGAAGCTGGTCAAGGCTCCCAAGCCAGGGAGGCAGAGTTGGTGGCGAGACGCGGTGCACAACCAGAGCCTGCGCAAGGTCGCATTGGGCTCGTTCATCTGTTTTACCCTCTATTCGCAGCTCTTCTCGGCGATGCCGCTGTACCTCTTCGACATCGCTCGCCCCACTGTTGCCAGCGCTGTGTTCCTCTTCAATGCCTTGCTTGTGGTGGCGCTGCAACTGCCCGTGGGAAAGCGGGCCGGAAGGCAGATGGCACGGAGCGGCGCCGGGTTCCGGATGTTCGCCGCGGTGACCTTCTGTATGGCGTGCGCCTTCCTCCTCACTGGGTTTTCCCGCTGGGCGAACGCCTTGTTGATTCTGGCGATCCTCGTCTTCACCGTGGGCGAGACGGTCCTCGGCGCGGTCAATGACCAGGCGTTCATGGAAGCCAAAGGCGATTTAGATACGCTCTCGGCGGTGAAATGCCGAATGTTGGTCACGGCATCGGGCTCATCGATGGGAGCCCTAGTGGGCGGTAGCTGTTCACTCCTGGTGGCCCATGCGTGGCGCTTCGACGCCTACTGGTACCTGGTCGCAATCTTTGGGGTGTGCGCCGCAGGTGTGTTCTGGAGCCGGGGCCGTAGCAAGTGGCCGAGTGGCGTGCGTCAGGCCCGCTCGTGAGGTCAACCTTTCCCTTACGTTCAGGGAACAATTCCCCATAACTTGGGAAGTGTCGACGGTGAACTTCCTCGCGAGTCCGAGCTAGTGAGGCTTTTCCATCATCGGTCTGAGCTGGCCAAATGCAGGGTGAGGACAGCCTGGATGAGGCAGGTGATCCGGGTGGTCGAGCACCGGAGCT
>NZ_JBEZKW010000098.1:0-19675 GCF_040651795.1 Streptomyces sp. NPDC048361 | reverse complement strand
CTCCCGAGGAGAGCTCGATGCCGTTGCAGACGATGTCGTACTGCCAGCCCAGGACGTCCCCCTCGCCCGCCCCGCCTGCAACAGCCCAGCCCCTCCCCACGTGCTGCTGCCCGCACCACGGCCCGGCGCCCCACCGCCCTCGGCCCTCCCACCCGCGCCGACACCGAGGATTGCGACGTGACCCCCGAACTCCGCACCGCCCGGCTGCACTTCATCCCGTACCGGCCCGAGGACGAAGAGCACTTCGTCGCCCTGCTGCGTGACGAGGAGGTGTGCAGGTGGATGGGCCAGGACCTGGTGCCCGAACCTGAAATCCGCGCGCTGTTCAAGGCGATCCTGGCCGAGGTGTATCCATGCCGAAGATTCGACGTGTGGGGTGTGTGGCAGGACGGCGTGTACGTCGGCCACGCCGAAGTGAAGAAGACCGGGAACGTACCCGGCCACGAATTGGTGGCGGCTCTCCTGCCCCCGTACTGGGGCCGGGGCCTGGGCGGTGAGGTCGTCACAGGACTGCTGAGACACGCGGCCGACGATCTCGGCCTGACCGAGGTCTGGGGCATGGTCGGGGCGGAGAACACCGCGAGCCTTGCGATGTGCGAGCGGCTGGGTTTCCGATACGTACGGGATGTGGTCGGCGACGACGGAACGACGAGCAAGATGCTGACGATCGCCACGATCCCCACGATCCCCACGGCCTCCGAAGTGCTCACGACGCACGAAGAGCCGGAGGGCGCCGGGCAGGCGCCGGCCGGGAGCTGACCCCGAACGCCCCCTGCAGGGAAGGCCGTTGAGCCGAATTTAGTGGCGGCGCCAGCGGTGCTACGTCGGGCCGCCGCAGCCGCAGACGGTGGGCCACCCTCAGGTGTGGATCGGAAAGGACGCCTGGAATGCCAGGCGGTCGTCGGCCGCGTCGCCGATGCGGGCGAGAACCTCGTCGAGCGCGATGAACTCCTCCCATGCCGCCCTGCCCGTCGCTTGAGCCAGCGTGGCCACGACGAGATCGTCCAGGTCGGGAACACGCTTGTTCTTCCAGATCTTGTCGGCGAGGCTGACGAGGAGGTCGTCCAGGCCGACCCCGGCGTCCGCCCATGTCGCGTGCGTCGCGGCGAAGCGGGCCAGTTCCGGGCTGATGCCGTGGCCGAGCAGCAGAGCCTGCCCAGCCTTCTCGTGCGCCGACCCGGGCCCGGAGAGCTCGGCCAGGTGCACCGTCTTTCCCACATCGTGCGTGGCCGCCCCGAAGAGCACCGCGTCGCGGTCGAAGGCGACGGCGGGGTAGTGCTGTTCCACCCACTCGACCAACTGGTGCGCGACGTCATGGACTGCACGCAGGTGAGCTGCCAGTCGCGGCGGGCTCTCCAGTTCCGACAGAAGGTCTGCGACACGAGCCGGCAGCGGGAGCAGAGAGGGTTCGACCGTGCCGCTCATGGCTCTGGACAAGGGGGAGTTGGTCATCACCGCGTCAGGGTGCTGACGATCGAGGGCACGGGGTCGCAGCCGGTGAGCGGCGCCAGACGCTCCACCGCGCGCCACTGCGCGGGGGAGGGCAGGTTGCCCCCGAGCGAGGTATCAGGCCGGCGGCTCCGCGAGTTTGGCGGCCACCGCGTCGAGGACCCAATCCAGGCCGGTCGTGAAGGATGTCTCGGCGTCCACATCCGTACCGTCATGCACCATCCTGGCCAGCGCGGGGAAACGCCCCGTGGCCAGCATGCGCGTGACATGCGGACCGGAGGCCCGCTGCCAGTCGTGCTTGGACAGACCCGTAGCGCGTTCGGCCCGCAGATTCGCGATCTCGCGCCTGATCGCGCCGATGAAGTACGCGCTGACGGTTTCCACGGCCCGCATGACGGTGTCGACATCCGGGTGGCCGCCGAAGGGGGCGAGCGTGGCCTCGGTCACGGCAAGTCCGTTCGGCCCCAGGGCAGGACGACCGCCGAGCAGATCGGCAAGCCACTCATGACGGAGGGCGGCCCGCCTGGTGCACTGGGCGAGGGCGCGCAATGCCTCGCGCCAGTCTTCGGGCTGGTCAGCGGGCACGATCTCGCCTTGGACCTCGTCCACCATGAGGTCGAACAGCTCCTCCATCGAGGAGACGAATCTGTAGAGCCGCATCGGGCCCGCGTCCAGGCGCGCGGCCACCTTACGTACCGAAACCGCCTCAAGCCCGCCCTCGTCTGCCAGTGCCACGGCGGCGGCGACAATCCGCTTCCGGTCGAGCGGCACGGGGCGAGCCGGCGGCTCCGGTCGGTCCCACACAGTCATGGTGACACCGTACCGCCGCGATGCACCGTATCGCGCAGCCATGCGGGCGTACGGCCACCAGGCTCGGCTCCGTACCGCTGTCACGCACCGCACCGTTGTATTGCGCCGCCCGTAGAAATACAGTGTATCGATATGAGACATCGCATTGCAGTGGTCGGTAGCGGACCCGCCGGCCTCACCTTCGCCCGTGTCCTGCACCGCCACGATCTCCTCGTCACCGTCCTGGAACGCGACCCCGCCCGCGACGCCCGCCCCGCAGGCGGCACGCTTGACCTGCACGCCGGCATGGGCCAGCTCGCTTTGGCCAAGGCGGGGCTCTCGGCGGAGTTCGAGACGCTGTCCCGTCCGGAGGGGCAGGCCATGCGCATCCTGGACACGGACGGGACCGTGCTGCGCGACTGGCGGCCCCGCCCCGAGGAGCGGAACAACCCCGAAATCGACCGCGGGCATCTGCGTGATCTGCTGCTCGGCCCGCTCGACGTCCAGTGGGGGCGGGAGGTGAGGCAGGTGGTGCCGGGGGGACGTGACGGCGTCGCGGTGCACTTCGCGGACGGCCGGCGCGAGACGTTCGACCTCGTGATCGGCGCCGACGGTGCCTGGTCCCGGACCCGCCCGGCAGTCTCGCCGGTGACGCCGCACTACACCGGCGTCACCGCGATGGAGACCTCCCTGCACGACGTGGACAGCCGCCACCCCGAGTTGGCCCGATTGATCGGCGACGGTTCCGTGGCCGTGTACGGCGTGAACCGAGCTCTGGTCGCCCAGCGCGGAAATGCCGGGCACGTCAAGGTGTACGCCCAGTTCCGCGCACCGTCGACCTGGCACGCGAACCTGGACCTGACCGACGTCGAGGCCGTGCGGTCGAGCCTGCTGGCCCGATTCGACGGATGGGCCGCCCCCGCCCTCGACCTCCTCCGTCACGGCACGGCCTTCGCCCACCGCCCCCTGTTCGTCCTGCCCGCCTCGCACACCTGGACCCACGTCCCCGGGGTAACGCTCCTGGGCGACGCCGCCCATCTGATGCCCCCGTTGGGAGCGGGCGCGAACCTCGCGATGCTGGAAGGTGCCGAACTCGCCGAGTCCATCGCCGCCGACCCCGACGATCTGGATGCGGCCGTCCGCGCCTTCGAGGAGCAGATGTGGGCACGGGCCGGCAAGTGGGCGAAGATCACGGCTGCGGGCCTGGAACGCCTGGTGAGCCCGGACCCCGCACAGGCACTTGCCCTCTTCGACCAGGTTCAGCCGTCCTGACCGCACGGCGGGCCGGCCATCCTCGCGTTTTCCCAGCCTCGCGCCCTCCGGCCCCGCTGAGCTCACTCGGCTCATTCGTCGTGCGCAGGCGGGACCAACGTCCCAAGGCGCTGGGACCGAGACCAACTCGATGACCGATGTCCGCAGGGATGGGTTGGCGGTGCAATGGAGTATGCCGAGTCCGTGGCAGAGGCCGGGCACGGCGGATCATTCGCTGCTGGAAGAAGGGTGGAAGCATCCCATGCTCGTCATCGAATCCCGTGCGGCAGACACTGCCGAGGCCCGCCGCGCCACCGCCGGCTATCTGCGAAGCGCTTGTCCGTGGGCCGACCACGAGGCGGTCGTTCTGGTCGTCAGTGAGCTGGTCGGCAACGCCGTACGGCACACGGAACGCGGCGAGTGGAACGTGTGTCTGCGCATCGAGAACGCGACCCTGACCGCCGATGTCCAGGACACCAGCAGCGCTCTTCCGGCCCCACGCCGGCCCGACCTGGCCGAGGGAGGGGGTATGGGATGGCACATCGCCGAAGACCTCACCTCCAAGCTCACCGTCCTGCCCCATCCCGGCGGCAAGACCATCCGAGCAGAGTGGCACGCCGACGACGCCGCCCCGGCGAAGCACCGGGTCGGCAGTGGAGAGCCCCTCATGGCGAGCCACTAGCGCACTCCACGACGGTGGCCCCACGACTACTGAAGTAGCCAGGGGTCAACCCGTTCCCTGACGCCGGCCGACCCGATTAGAGATCCCCTGGATCCCGTGGATTCCCTGGATCCCGTGGATCCTCTGGACCGCAGGTCTAGTCGTCGGCGCTCGGCACAGCGAGGGGGTCGGAGGGGGCCTTCTTCTTAGCCGCCTCCATCTTCTCGCCGAGTTCGGTCAGCTGATTGCGGCCCATCGCCTTGCGCAGCTCGGGGAACCAGTCCTTCTCCTCTTCCTCCACATGGTGGCGGACGTTCTCCATGAGGACCGTCATCTTGGCGTCGAACCGCTCGTCCCTGGGATCAAGGCTCTTGAGCTCGGAGAGCATCCACAGCACGACGTGGTGTTCCTCGACGCTCTCCAGGGCCTGGTCCTTCGTGTCAGGGGCAGCCTCACGGGCCGCAGGATAGAAGATCTTCTCCTCGATCCACGTGTGAGTGGTGAGTTCCTCGATCACCTGGTCGACGATCTTCCGCTTCTCGGCGTGAGCCTCGTCGCCGGCCTTCTCGAAGGCCTTGAAGAGCTTCTCCACCGTCTTGTGGTCTTCCTTCAGGAGCACAATGCCATCCACGGGTTCTCTCCCCGGCTCGCCGACAGGGCCGCCGAACAGCGCGCCCGGAGACCGTGTACCCCGGTCCCGCCGGCTATGACAGCGCATCCCCCTGATGGCTCATGCTCTGGCCTTGACACCTCTGGCCTTCGCCGCGCCGCTTCGCAGTGGCCGTGCGTCAGTTGTGCAGGGCCTCTTCGAGGGATTCGCGGCAGTCGATGACGGTGTCCACCCCGACGATGCTGAGGGTGCGCATCACGGTCTCCGTCGGTGCGGCCAGGCGCAGCCAACCGCCGTCGCCGGTCAGGGTGTTGTGGGCATGAATGAGGATGTTGATGCCACTGGAATCGATGAACGTGACCTGGTGCAGGTCGAGGACGATGTGCGCGTGTGGAGCGCCGGTGGCGTCCAGGGCCTGGCGGAGGACATCGCCGCTGTGGTGGTCGATCTCTCCGGTCACGGTGATCACGCGGACGCCTTCGACGTCGGTGGCCACGACCGACAACTGCTCGGGCTGTCCGCCGTGTTCCGTGCCCGCCGTCTCTGTCTCAGCCATGAGGAGATCCTGGCATATGCAGACCCCGGACCACAGTGCCAACAGGCGTGATACGGGCGGCGCTCGGGTGTGGTGGATCTGACAGAAGCGCTGGGTGTGATCCGCGAATGCGCGGGTACGCGCTCTGACGCTGAAGGGGGAATCAATGATGGCCGTGCTGGAAGCAGACCTGGTGACGGAAGATGAGAGGGAAGACGCGAGCGAGCAAGCGGGGCGCTCCATACATGCCGCAGCGGCGCTGGACGGGGACGGCCCGTGCATTGCCCAAGCCCGCCAAGTTGCGTCGGGCTTCCTGACCTTGGCGCAGGCCGAGCACGGTGTGCTGATCTCGCAACGTGGCATGGACCTCACACGCCTTGTTGTCAGCGAACTCGTCACCAACGCGGTGAAGTACGCCCCGGGTCCGGTCCTGCTGGACCTCAGTATCCAGGACGAAACGGTCAGAATCTCGGTGTGGGATTCCGATCCTGTGCTGCCCATCGCGCGAGCTGCGGACGCAGGCCGGGTGGGACAGCACGGGCTGGAGATCGTCATGTCCGTCGCGGAAGGGTTCGAAGCGCATCGGGAGAGGGTCGGCAAGCGCATCACTGCCAGGATCGCTCTCCATGACGCAGCCGGCCACGCGAACCCCGCATAGCACGTCGACGGCTCCAGCGAGGCGTCCGGCCAGACACCAGGCGTTCGTATCCGGTGTACATGTCCGGTGTACGCGTCCGGTGCACGGGTCCGGTGTACGTGTCGGGCGCCGGGCCCGCCTCGGGCCCAAGCTCAAGTCCACCTATCACGGTGAGTGATTCGGCCCGGGGTTGCGAGCTGTACAGCCGTCCAACTGACCGCGCCCGATGGCTACTTGGCGCCTTGGGCCAGCGCCCGTCAAAGGTCAACTTGACTCAAGCCGCCGTCGCAGTGTGTCCCGGGTCTTCATAGCCCTGCTCGGCCCCGCCGCGAGGGACGATCGCGCGCCCTCGGGCCAGCTGGTCGACGTACTCGGCCTGCGCACTCCTCAGGAGGTCGTGCCAGGAGGCGACACCCGGCCGTCGGCGAAGGAGAGCCCGGCGCTCTCGCTCCGTCATGCCGCCCCAGACCCCGAACTCGACGCGCTGGTCCAACGCATGCGCCAGGCATTGCGTGCGGACTGGGCAGTTGTTGCACATGGCTACGGCGTCCTGTTGGCGTGCCCCTTCGGCGAACATCGCATCCGCGTCGGTCTCCTTGCAAACTGCCTGGTCGCTCCAGCCCAGCAACACCATTGGCCCCTTCGTACGTTCGTCACTTGCCAGGGAGGTCCGCCGAGTCACAGCGGGATGCGCGATCGGTGGCTGTCCCGCGGGGTGTGCGCCGCCCTCGCCGCACGTATACCCCCATCCGGTGATTTCGCACGGCAGAAAGGACCAGGATTGGTGACCGATTGGTGAGGGATGACCCTGGACTGGTGAGCTCATCCGCGCACGCCTGGTGAGCTCATCCGCGCAGCTCTGCGGGGCCGAGCCGACGTGCGGTTCACCGGGGAGATCCGTACTGAGCCAGGACTCCAGAGTGTCGGAGGGCCGAGAATCGAGGCCGAAGACCGCTGACGAACGGGAGATGACCGTGCAGCAAACGCTGAACCTCTGGCGTCGACAGCTCGGAGAGGTACCCGATTCGGTCTGGCGGCGGACCGACCTCCGGGTACTGATCCTCGCGGACAACGGGCTCACCACCCTCCCGCCCGGCATCGGCCGGCTCCACCAGCTGAACACCCTGGACCTCGGCCACAACGCGCTGACGTCGGTGCCCGAAGAGCTCGGCAAACTGACCGAACTCAGCGACTGCCTCTACCTGCACGACAACCAGCTGTCACGGATTCCCGATGCGCTGGGAAGCCTGACCCGGTTGCGTTACCTCAACGTCGGTGAGAACTCCCTCACCGCCCTGCCGGAAGCCATCGGGGGGATGACCGGGCTCATCGAACTCAGGGCACAACACAACCAACTCGCCACCCTGCCCAAAGCCATCGGCCGGCTCCGTGACCTGCGTGAGCTGTGGCTCCGAGGAAACGCGATCGAGCACCTCCCGTCCTCGACAGGCGAACTGATCGAACTGCGCCACCTGGACCTGCGCGAGAACCACTTGTCCGACGTTCCGTACTCGTTGGCCGGCCTCCCCCATCTGCGCCAGATCGACCTGCGGAGCAACCGCCTCGGCCACCTGCCCGATTGGCTCGCCCTCCTGCCATCGCTGGAGAAACTGGATCTGCGCTGGAACGAGGTCGATCCCTCCTTGCCGCTCCTCAGCCGGCTGGAGCGGCAAGGGTGCGTGGTCTTTACGTGACCGGGATGACACCACGCTCTGCGCGAGGCAGAGGTGGCAGGATGCGGGTGTGGATACCGGACAAAGGGGCAACGCGGCGGCCGCAGGGCGACGGCCCAGCCGGCCCAGTCGAGCGATGGCGGTGCCCGTGCCTGCCGGCGTCGAGTCGGCCCCGCGCCGGAGCGGCTCTGCCGCAGGCTTTGCCCATGGGGTCGCCTGATGGCGGGTGGCAGCGATCGGAATGCCTCGTCCGGCGAGGCCAAGGGCAGGGGCGGGAGGGGGAGCCGGGGCGATGAGCAGAGGCATGGGGAGCCGGACGAGCAGGCACCGATCTCCGAGTTCCTTGAGGACAGCGTCGAGGACCTGTACGACAACGCCCCGTTCGGGTATCTGTCGACGCTGCTCGACGGAACGATCGCCAAAGTCAACGCCACGCTGCTGGACTGGCTCGGCCGCAGCCGCCCGGACCTCGTGGGAACGCGGTTCGCGGACCTGCTCACCGTGGGCGGCAAGCTCTACCACGAAACGCATTTCGCTCCCCTGCTGCTCATGCGGGGGGAGGTCAACGGCATCGCCCTGGAGCTGAAGACCGCGGACGGGGGCCGGCTTCCGGTGCTGGTCACTTCTACGGTGAGAACCGGCGAAGACGGGCGGCCCTTGCTGATCCGCACCACACTCTTCGACGCCCGCGAGCGCCGTGCCTACGAGACGGAGCTGCTGCGCGCCAGCCAGGTCGCACGCGCCGCCCAGGCGGCAGCCGAAGCGGCCCAGGCCGCCGCGGAGGCGGCCACGGCGCGTGCCGAGCAAGCCTCCGCCGCGGTCGAGGTCGAGCGGGCACGGCTGGCGGTGCTGACCCGAACCCTCCAGCAGACCCTGCTGCCGCCCGTACTGACACCGGTGCCGGGCCTGGACGTCGCCGCCTCCTACCACGTGGCCTCCGTCGACGAGGTCGGCGGCGACTTCTACGACCTGTTCCCGCTGGGCGAGGGACGCTGGGGGCTCTTCCTCGGGGACGTGTGCGGCAAGGGCGCACAAGCGGCGGCCGTCACCTCACTGGCCCGCTACACCCTGCGCGCAGCCGCGGCCTACGATCCCGATCCCGCCGCCGTGCTGCGCAACCTCAACACCGTTCTGGCCTATGAGCACCAGGGGTTCATGCCGCGGTTCTGCACCGTGGTGTTCGGCGTCCTGACCCCGGCCACCGCCACCGGCAGCGATGGGCACGAGACCGGGGCGTTCTCGCTGACGCTGGCCGCGGGCGGACACCCGCCGGCGCTGCTGCTGCGCGCCGACGGCACCGTCGACGTACTGCACACCCGGCACGGCCAGCTGATCGGCGTACTGCCCGACCCGTACATCGCCACCACCGACGTGACGCTGCAACCCGGCGACACGCTGCTGCTCTACACCGACGGTCTCACCGAAGCCCACACCGCCGTACCAAACCGCGACCGCTACGGCGACGAAGCACTCGTAGATTTCGCCGCCGCCCTGGCCCCCACCACCGCCACCGCAACCGTGGCGGCGGTGGCCGACCTGCTGGACACCTTCGGTGACGGCGTGGACGACGACACCGCCGTCCTCGCCCTGAGCGTGCCCGCCCGACCTGCTGAAGGCAGGCCTGCATGAGTACCCAGCTGAACATCACGACCACCGCGAGCTCCGCCGGTCCCATCATGGCCCTGACCGGTGAACTCGACCACGACACGGTCCTCCAGGTTCACCAGGCCCTCCTGGCCCTCGAACTCCACACCGGCCAGCAGCTCACCGTCGACCTGACGCACCTCACCTTCTGCGACTCCTCCGGCATCAGCGTCCTGCTCGCCGCCCGCAACCGCGCCATCCGGGACAGCGCCTTGTTCGCGCTGGCCGCTGTTCCGGCAGGCACCGTCCGGATGTTCGCCATCGTCGGCCTCGACCGGGTACTGCCGGTGTTCCCCACCGCCGACCAGGCCGTCGCCACGTGGACGCGTACTGACGACCCGTCCTGAGCGCCACCCCTCCGACGAACGGGGCCCACGGCGCAGCTGCCGTTGGGCGCCTGTGCCCTCGGGCAGGATCACACTTCCTCAACCGAGCCTGCATCGGCGTGCTGCGGGTCAGGTCGAGCGAAAGCCGGCTGTGAGGCAGGCCACCAGCCGGCCCGGTGCGTCTTCCTGGAGGAGGTGGCCGGCCCCCTCGATCCAGTGCAGTTCGGCGTGCGGGACGCGTTCGTGCAGCCACTCGGCGTACTTCGGAGGAAGGATGCGGTCTTCGCGACCCCAGACGAGCCGCACCGGGAGCGACAGATCGCCCAGCAGGTGCTCGTACGCGCGCGTGTCCTCCTGCCTGATCTGGCTGTACTGGCGGTAGAACGCCGCCTGGCCAGAGGGCCCCCGCCATGGCGCGAGGAACGCGTCGAGGACACCCGGCCGGAACCCGGTGTGCGTGGCGTGCCGTAGGTGAGCGGCGACCAGCGCTTCGTGGGCGTAGTCCGGTAGTGCCTGGAAGACGTCCTTGTGCTCCAGGAAGAGTTTGAAGAGCCCTCGCTCCCACTCGCCGCCGCTCACCGCGTCGAAGAGGGTCAGATCCCGATAGCTCCGTTGTTCCAGCAGCAAGGTCCGCAGCGCCACCGCACCGCCGATGTCGTGGGCGACGACGCTGGGGCGGGACAGCTCCCAATGGTCGAGCAGCCGGGCGAAGCGCCTCGCGTGCGCCGCCAGGCTGAGGTCCTGCCCCTCGCGCTTGTCGGACCGGCCGAAGCCGAGATGGTCGAAAAAGAAGACCTTGTGCGTCATGGCGAGTGCCGGAGCGATCTCCCGCCACAGGAGGGAGGAATACGGTGTGCCGTGCACGAGCACGATGGGGTCTCCGCTACCCAGGGCCCCCCACCGCATCACTCCTTCAGGGGTCGCGCATTCCTGGTCAAGTACCCACTCCATCAGCCCACTCACATCCTTCCGCAGGAACAACATCGTTCCCTTGGAGCGTGCCCCGATGCCCCATGGCTAAGGGGGTACCTCGTGCGACATACCGCTCGGCACGGGGAAATGTCTCCGGAGCAGCACCTCAATGGGAGCAGTGTCGTACGGAACCGACTGCGCTCACGCCGAACGTCCATTCGCGGAAAAGTGCTGGTAGTCCGGCGGGCTCCAGCGGCCGCCCCATTGCCAGCCCACGCCACGCATCGCCTGCATGATCACATCTCCGGGATGGATCATGCCCTTCGCCTGGCGTGACCGGTCCAGGAAGGCGGCACCGGCTGCCGGGTAGACCTTCTCGTTCACATCGACGTATGGGTTCTCCAGGGTGTTGATGTCGACCGCGTCCCCGTAGGAGTGCTGCGACACCTCGGACGGATCGCCGGTCACCGCACGGCAGTTGAAGGCCGAGGTGTTGTCGGCGGCCATCGCCGCTTCGTCGTCGCCGTCGAACTCGGCCATCACCCGCATCTGCCGGATGGGAAACTTCGCTTCCAGGGCCTGCCCGAAGACCTGGAGCAAAGGGGCCACCGCCCGTGCGCGCACGACGAGTTCGCCGCGGTGCACCTGGTCGTCGAACCCCCAGTGGTTCATCTGAACGAGACGCAGATCGGACGCCGGTACCGGGCAGCCGGGGTGCCAGCTGAGGCCCAGTTTGTCCGGCGGGACGGCGGTGACGACTGCGTCGAGCGGGTCGAGCGTAGTGACCTGCTGGTGAGCATCGGCGACAGGGGCTGGGAGGGCGCAGAGGGACAGGGCGTACATCGCGAGGGCGACGGCGGTGCGGGACCGGATCTTGATCACCGGACAGGCTTAGCGCGTCCTGCCCGTCCGGTCACGCTTGTCGCCGAGTGTATGGATCACCGGGTGGAAACTTCCCCCGAATGCAGCGGTCCCTCCCGTCGTGCGTCGTTCATGATCAGGCGGGCGTCGAAGATCGCGACCCACCAGTACCAACTCGACCTTCAGCAGCGGACGGCGACGGACGGCGACGGACGGCGACGGACGGCGACGGACGGAAGGGCGGACGGGCCGGACCTGGGCTTCACATCTTCGGGCCCGTCCACTGCTTGCGATACGTGGCACCGAGATCCGGCGGTCGTCATGACACCTGTGGCTCACGTGGTACCCGTGGTACACGTGATACCCGTGCTAACCGTGGCCCCCGGTCGATGACGACATCGTGCGGGGGCCACGGGTGCCGCGGATCGGGTTCTGTCAGCCGTCGGACTCGGGCGACGGCAGGTAGGCGCCCGGTACGTCAGCGGGGGCATAGAGCTTGCCGTCGCCCGGGTACGGCGTGGTCCAGTTGTGGGTCTGGTACCACGTGTACCGGTTCATCTGCGTGGGGTTGGCGTAGTCGGGCACGGCCTTCGAGCCGGTCAGCCGTTGGTGCGATGCCCAGGTCTTCCACTGCGCCGCGAGCTTCTGCTCGGCCGGTGGCACCTGCACCGTCGTCGGCGCGGGCGCCGCCGCTGTGTCCTGCGGGGCCGGGGTGTCCGTGCCGCAGGACGGCTGGGGGGTCACGCCGAGAGTGAGTGAGGTCCGGTTGGGGACGGCCCTGAAGGGCGTGTTGTCGGGCTTGCGGGTGAACGCCCCGGTCATCGGGGTGGCCGCGCTGTCCTTCTGGTTCATCGGGTGGATCCCGAGGATCTGCTCGATGGTGCGGATCATCGTGATCTGCGAGTAGTAGCGGTGGTCGACGGTGCCGTGCGCGGCCCACGGGCTGATGATCTGGACCGGGGCTCGGTGGCCGTCGACGTGGTCGAGGCCGGCCTGGGAGTCGTCCTCGACGACGAAGATCGCCGAGTCCTTCCAGTACTTGCTGTGCGAGATCTCGTCGACCATCCGGCCGACCGCGAGGTCGTTGTCCGCCACCTCGGCGGCAGGGTTCGCCGGGCCACCGGTGTGGTCGTTGGAGAACCAGAACATGTTCAGGTTCGCCGGACCGTTCTTCTCGAAGTCCTGCTTCCAGATCTCGTTCTTGTAGATGTCCGGGACGCCCAGGTCGAACAGCGGGAAGCCCGGCACCGAGACCTTGTTGAGCGACGGGATCGCCGAGCCGGTCTGGATGGGATAGGCGGTCCCCTGACCGGTCGGGGCCATGTTTTTCGAGTCGCAGTACAGGTTCTGCCAGGTCGCGCCGGACGGCTTGCTCTCCAGCGACTGGAACTCGCCGTAGTCCTTGACGGACTTGCCTGCGGCCTGCGCCCCGGTCCAGATGAAGCCGGACTTCTGGTGGCCCAGGGCGTCGTCCTCGGTGTCGTAACTGCGGGTGTACTCGCCGGCCGACGATTCGGTGTACTCCGGATTGTCGGACTGCATCAGCCAGTTGTGGCCCTCGGCCGAGTTCGTGCCGATGTCGTAGAAGTTGTCGTACAGCCCGAACTGCTGGGCCAGAGCGTGCTGGTTCGGCGTCACGTTCTTGCCGAACTGGGTGAGCGACGGGTCGCCGTTGCCCTGCGGCAGGTCGCCGAGGACCTGGTCGTAGGTCCGGTTCTCCTTGACGAGCAGGAAGACATGTTTGATCGTCGAGGGGTCGCCGAGGCGGGCGGGGACCGGTACGGGCTTCGCGTGGGTCTCGTTTTTGGCCGAGGTGACCGAGCCTGTGGTCCAGCCGTTCTGCCGAAAGACCTTGGCCGTCTGGTTCCTGATGACGTGGTCGCCGGGCAGGGTGAACTGCGTCAGGCTCGACGTCGTGTCATGGGTGCCGTGACCGGTGCTGCCCGCCGCGCCGGGACGGCGGGCGTCGATACCCCGGGTGTTGGAGACGACCACCTTCTTGCCGACGGTGGTGATCTCCGCGGGGAAGTAGTCCGTGGGGAGCAGACCGACGTAACTCGCGGGCTGCTGTGGGGAGTTGTAGCGGTAGACGGCCACCGCGTCGGCGCGACCGAGCGTCACGAGCAGGTGCCCGTCGTCGGTGAGGGTCACCGCATTGGGCTCGAAGCCGACCGACGCCTCCGGCCAGGGCCGGGTGGCGATCGTCTGGACGACCCTGTCCTTGCGGGAGTCGATGACCGACACGCTGTTGTCGGCGGTGTTGGTGACGAACACCGCGCCGTTCTTGGCGTACACCGCGGTCGGGTGGAGGCCGACCCCGATGCTGCCGACGGCGGCGGTCGGGTCCGCCAGGCCGATGACGCTGACCGTGCCGGTGGTGGTGGCTCCGGTGGCCGGGTCGGCCGGCACCTGCGTGCCGTAGGAGTTGATCGTGGTGTCGCCCGCCCTTGCCGGACGCCCGCCCTCGTTGCTGACGTAGAGCTTGTCGCCCACCAGAGCCACGCCGCGGGGGGCGTTGCCGACGGCCCAACTGTGCTTGATGGTTCCTGTTGCCGCGTCGAGGGCGACCACCTTGTTCTGGCCGTTGACCGCCGCGTACACGGTGGAGCCGTCGGCCGAGAACACCGCGGCGCCGACCAGGGCGTGCCGGGAACCCTCGACCGGGATCGGGACGGTCACGGGGTTGGACAGGGTGCCGTCGGTGGCCACGGTGAACGTGGTGTAGCCGTCGCTCTGGCCCAGCCACAGGTGCGTGCCGTCGGGGGAGTACGCCGGGCCCTCCTGGCCGACCGCGGCGCTCTTGATACGCAGGTCGTCGGCCGCGTTGGTGCCGACGCGCTGCTTCACCCGGCCGGTAGCCAAGTCCATGATCACCAGTGCGGCGTCGCCGTCGGTGAGGGTCGCGGCGAGGTGGGTGCCGTCCGGGCTGGGGGAGGACGACATGATCTTGCCGTCGTTGAGAACGGTACGGCTGCCGTACGGGGCGATGTACTGGTCGCTGGAGACGACCTGGCCGCGGGCGGTGACCTGGCCGACCTGTTCGGTGCCGAACTGGTACGTCGAGGCGACCGCGGTGCCCGTGACACCGAGGGCGACGGCGATGCCCGCCGTCACCAGGGTGGCGCGGCGGCCCACGCGTCTGCCGAAGAAGTCGATCTGAGCTCCCTGAGGTCCCGGGGCTTCCTGAGCTCCCTGAGATTCCTGGGCTTCCTCGGCTTCCCGAGCTGTCTGGCCTGTCTGGGCTGTCTGGTCTTTCTGGGCTCTGTGATCTCTCGCAGTGATCCGACGTCGGCGTGTCACCTGCACGGAACTGTCCCTTCGGTGGTGTCGAGCCAGGGGCGAATCGGGGGGCGAATGGCGAATCGGGAGGCGGATCCGGGCCGGGGCTGGGGGCGGGCGCTTCAGTGGGTGTCGAGCAGCTCGACGTTGCCGTCGAACTGCCACAGCGGGTTGGGCGTATCCCCGGCCGAAGTCCGCACCAGGAAGTACCCGTTGACCTCCTTGGGGCCGTCGCCGTCCGCCACGTACCTGCCGTCCGATGCGATGTCCAGCTGGTAGACGGCCGTCCCCGTGACCGCGACCCCGGGCAGGTGCCAGGTCACGACGCACCGCCAGTCGTTGCCCGCGCCCTCCTGGGCTTCTCGGCCGTCGCTCTTGGTGCACGCCGCCACCGCCCGCAGCTGCGTCTCGGTGACGGCGGGACGGTTCAGCTGCCGGGTCTGCATGCGATAGAGGTGGGCGAATGCCGTGGCGACAGAGCCCTCGACTTTGGGCCGGTCGATTCCGGAGCTCGTCGACGGGGCCGCCGGCGTGACGAGGACGATGGTGAGAGCGGTCAGCGCGGCGAGCGGAAGGAGCCCCACGACGACCGCGCGGCGCCCGGAGCCGTCGTAGGCCGGATTGGTGAAGTCACGCCGTACGAACAGCAGATACGCCAGCGCCGTCGCGAGCGTGGCCCACACCAGGGCGACCGCGGTGGCGATGAGGAGCGGGCCGAGCTGTGCCGGGCTGGTGAACAGGCCGTTCCACACGATGAAGGCGTAGCCGGGCAGGGCGAGGCGTACGGCGACAGGGAGGGGCAGCATCTGGGCGACCTGCATCGCGAGCGTGATGAGCGCGGGCAGCAGCAGCCCGGTCGGGGACCGTCCGAGGGCGACTGATCCGAGCAGACCGATCGCGGCGAGCGCGAGGGTGGGCGCGAGGGCGCAGGCCCAGGCGAGCAGGACCCGCACGGCGGCGTCTGCGGGCGACAGGAGCCTGCCGTCGAGCCCGACCAGCGGACGGTCGCCGACCGACAGGAGACCGCCTGCCGCACTGGAACAGGCCAGCCCCGCCAGGAGCACCACGATGACGGTGACGCTAGCCAGTGCCTTGGCCACGAAGATCCGCCGGGGCGACCGGACCGCCACCAGCAGGTGCCGCCAGGTCCCGAGCCGGTCCTCGGCGGCGAACACGTCGCCGGCAACGAGCGAGGTGAGCAGAGGCAGCGCCCAGACGCCCGCGAAGCCGAGCATCACCAGCGGCCCCGCCCAGCCAGTGGCGTGCATCCACCGACCGAAGAGCGTGTCGGACGGCAGCGTGCTCTGCTCTCCCACTCCGGCCACGAAGAGCCCCGGAGCGATCCAGCAGGCGAGGACGAGAAGTCGGATCCGCCACTGCGACGTCAATTTGACGAGCTCGAAGCGGTAGACCCGTGCCACGCGGACGCGGCGGGAAGCGACGGCGTCGGAGGCAGTGTCGGATGCGATGTCGGAGCCGGCCGTGGTGGTGGTCATGGGCCGGCCTCCTGCTGGTCGGTGAGGGCGAGGAAAGCGGCTTCCAACGGCGAGATCACGGGAGCGAGTTCACGCAGCGCGATGCCGGACCGCACGAGCGCGGCGACGAGTTCGTCGAGGGCGTCCGCCCGTGCGGCCACCACGAGCACGTCGGTGTCCTGGTCTGTGTCGCAGTCGTCCGCGATCCGCACCCCGGCCGTGTCGGCGGCCATCCGACGTGCGGCGCGGGGGTCACAGGTGCGCAGCCGGTAGTGCAGTTCGCGGTTCTCGGCGGCCAGCTTGTTCAACGGGCCGGAGAAGACGACGCGTCCCGTCGCGAGGATGGTGACATCGGAGCACAGCGACTCGACGTCGTCCATGCGATGGCTGGAGAGCACGATGCCCGTGCCTTCCTGCGCGAGCCGGGTCAGGACACCGTGCACGTGCTTCTTGCCGGCCGGGTCGAGCCCGTTGGACGGTTCGTCGAGTACGAGAAGCCGAGGGCGGGTGAGCAGGGCGGCCGCGAGTCCGAGCCGTTGACGCATGCCGAGGGAGAAGCCTCGGGTGCGGTCGTCCGCGACGTCGGTCAGCCCGACCTGGTCGAGCACGTCGTCGATCCGCGGCATGCGTTCGCCGGCTGCGCGAAGGGCGGCCAGCGCCGCGAGGTTCTGCCGGGCGGTGAGCGAAGGGTAGAGGCCGGGGCCGTCCACGAAGCCCGCGATGCCGTCGGGAGCATGGGATGCCCGCCCGACCGGTGTGCCCAGGATCTCTACGCTGCCGCTGTCCGCGACGGAAAGACCGAGCAGGAGACCGAGCAGTGTCGTCTTGCCGGCGCCGTTGGGCCCCACCAGGCCATGGATCCGGCCCCGGGCCACATCCAGATCGACGCCGTCGAGCGCGACGACGTCGCCGAAGCATTTGGTGATCCCACGCGCGCGGACGGCGAGGAGTGCGTCCATAGTCCCTTCTTCCCCAAGTCCCAGGAAACCTAGGGGACGTCACGCCGCGGGGACACGGGTGACTGGCTGAACACCCAGGGAACGGATCGTCAAAGCATGGGCAAGTCCGTGTACGCGCGAGGGCCCGAACGGGGCCGGACCGGGACAATGCCGGGCGGGCCCCGGCCGGGCCGGCTTCGGGGGGACGAAGATGAACTAGGGAGGTGCCGGGCTACGGCATCTGCTCGCGGTTCGCGCCGCCGGCTCGGGTGGTGTCCCTGTGGCGAGCGGCCAGAAGGGCGACGAGTGCCACGATCGGCACGATGAGCGCCAGCGTGACGGGTCCGGTGCCCCAGCCGAGTCCGGCCCGGCTCGCGGGTACTCCCATCCAGTCGGCGAACGAGGCGCCCAAGGGCCGGGTCAGGACGTACGCCGACCAGAAGGCGGCCACCGCGTTGAGGCCCAGGAAGCGCCCGGACAGGGCGGGTACCGCGATGAGCGCGGCGAAGAGGAATCCGGAGGTGAGGTAGCCGAGGTCGAGGGTGCCCGCGGTGAGGTCGCCGAGTGCGGTTCCCAGCGCGAACGTGATGAGAACGGTCGCCCAGTAGAAGGTCTCACGGCGTCGCGTGCGGATGCTGTGGATGGACAGCGTCCGCTCGCTGGAGTACCAGGCGACGAAGATCGCGGCCAGCGCCACCGCGAAGGTCACCGCGGAGACGGCGTACGGGACGCCGGCCACGACGTGCACGACATCGGCGGCCATGGTGCCGAAGACGCTGACCATGACGATCGCCGACCAGTAGGTCCATGGACGGTACCGGTCGCTGCGGAGCTGGAGCACCAGGGCGACGACCAGCCCCACGAGCCCGAGGCCGCCGGCCGGGATCGGCCCGAGAGTGCGGCCCAGGTAGTCCGATGCGGTCTCGCCCATGCCGGTGGTCAGCACTTTGACGATCCAGAACACGGCCGTCACCTGAGGCACCTTGCTCCAGCCGGCGTCGACGGGACGCGCGGCTCCGCGCCGGTGCCCCGGTGACCCCGGCCTGGTCACGGCCTCACTGATCGGCTGACCCATAGTCGTTCCCGCCCTCTCGGCACAAAGCGCCGCGATCCTCAACTGCCCCTGATCCACGGCCTGTTGAAGCTGCTGAAGTCGACGCGGAAAAACCCCCGCCGACGAATGTCTACGTGACTGTAGACGATCGGGCTGGGGGGCGGACGGGGAGGGGGCCCGGGGGAGTGGGCCGGTGGGCCGTTCCCTGCGACCAAGGCAGCGCCGGCGTCATGGGCCGGGCGAGGAGATCGTCGTCTTCGAATCCGGCGGATCGAGCGACACGCGTTCGGCTTCATGGATACGGGGTGCCCGGGATTACACGGCATGCCCAGGGGGCACGGGGTGCACGGCTACCTGGCGGCGTGGGCGGCGGCAAGGGGTTTGGGGGTTAGAGGGTCAGGGAGTTGTGGTGTGGGGCGTTCCGGGCTGTGGCTGGAGGATGTGCGTGCAGGGCGCGTGTGCGGAGGTGGCGGTGGGGATACGCATGCGGCGCATGAGGTCGCGTGTGGTGCGGGTGCTGGGGGTGTCGGGTGTGCTGGTCCAGGTCGTGCCGGGGTGGCAGGAGCGGAGGTGGGAGAGTGCTCGGGTGCCGAGGCCGGTGCTGTGGAAGCGTTCGTCGATGGTGACGGTGGTGATGATTCCCTGCGTGCAGCGGTCGCAGTAGCGGTAGTGGATCTGTCCGACGACCTGGCGTATGTGGACGAGGAGCAGGCAGTCTTCGCCGGGGCCGGAGCTGTCCGGGATGTGCGTGGACAGGAAGTCGATCGCTCGATACGCAAGGATCCTTCGTCGCAGCCGACCGGTGAGCCGGAACCGGCCCAGGCCCGAATGCCTGGCGCCGGTTCGTCCGTCCGAAGCGGAGCTTGCGGCGGGAGCCAGGCCGAAGAGGGTGGTGGCGGGACGCGCATGGTGTCCGTGCATGCGGTTCGTGTGCCCACACCTTGCGGGCTCACCCCTCCCGGGGGCGTCTCGGCGCATCGACTGCGAGGGAGTTGGGGCTCTGGGCCTTGATGCCGGTCGGGTCTGACCAGCTGAGCTGGGGCCTGCGGCCACTCGGTCGGGGATCGGCAGACGAGGCGGCAGCAACTTGCGCTGCAGATTATGCAGTCGGGGTGCCGTGCCCGCGGCGGTCGCTGCCGCTCCAGCGCGGGCATCCCCCCGGTCTTCTTCCGGCAGGTCAGGGCAGGGCAGGTCAGGCTCGTGCGGGCTGGTCCTCGGTCATGCCGGCGCGGAGCTTGGTGAGGATGCGGGAGAGGAGGCGTGAGACCTGCATCTGGGAGACGCCGAGTTCGGTGCCGATCTCCGCCTGCGTGAGTTCCTCGCCGAACCGCATGCTCACGATCCGCCGTTCGCGCTCGGTCAGTTCACCCATCAGCGGAGCGAGGGACTGGAGGTTCTCGACCTTCTCCATGCCCGGGTCCTCCGTACCGATGAAGTTGATGAGGCTGCGGCCGCCGGCCGTTCCGCCCGCCTCCTCGGTGTCGGTGGACATGTCGAGCGAGCCGGCGGTGTAGCCGTTGGAGGCGACGAGGCCCTCGACGATCTCTTCCTCGTCCATGTCGAGGTGCGCGGCGAGTTCCC
>NZ_JBEZKW010000097.1:0-20511 GCF_040651795.1 Streptomyces sp. NPDC048361 | reverse complement strand
CCTATCTTCCGCATCGCGGCCAACCCGTTCCGCTCCGCTTCTCGCATGCGGCCCCGGCGGGTTGGCTTGGAGAGGGCCGTCCGGCGCGGGGCCCGGCGCCGGACGGTCCGTCAACTCGCCACGTATGCAAGGGGTCTGTCATGCCACAACCGTCCGCACCCTCTCGGCCCACCCGTCGCCGGGCCATCGGCGTCACCGCCGGCGCGCTCGCGGGACTCACCCTCGCGGGCACGGCGCACGCCATCCCCACCACTCCCGCCGCGTCCGGCCGCGCCGTCGACGACGCCCCTCACGGCGCGCCCGAGCCGTTCGACGAGGTGTTCCTGGGACGCCGGATCCAGGGTGTGCCCGGCGCCGGGCACATGCACCACGACGGCGGCTACACCGTGCGGATAGACGGCGAGGAACTGCACGTGATGCGGAACGCCGACGGCACCTGGATCAGCGTCGTCAACCACTACGAGCCCTCCCCCACGCCCCTCACGCTCGCCCGCGCCGCCGCGGTGGAGCTCCAGGGCGCCGCCCTCGTACCGCTCGTCTGACCCGCGCCCACGCTCGCACCCCACCTCCACTTCCGCCCCGTACGCCGGCTCAACCAGGAGCACCACCATGGCCGTTCGCAGGAACCAGGCGGATCTCACCGCCGCCGAGAAGCGCCGTCTCGTCGACGCGCTGCTTCAGCTCAAGCGCGACGGAAGGTACGACGCCTTCGTCCGCACCCACAACTCCTTCATCATGAGCGACACCGACACGGGCGACCGGGTCGGCCACCGGTCGCCCTCGTTCCTGCCCTGGCACCGCAGATTCCTCATCGAGTTCGAACAGGCCCTGCAGTCGGTCGACCCCTCCGTCACCGTGCCCTACTGGGACTGGACGGCCGACCGCACACCCAGCTCCTCCCTGTGGGCGGCCGACTTCCTCGGCGGCACCGGGCGCGCCCGGGACGGCCAGGTGATGGACGGGCCCTTCGCGCACGGCGCGGGCGGCTGGTCCCTCAACGCCCGCGTGGACGGCCGCACTTATCTGCGCCGGGCCCTCGGCTCCTCGGCCGCCGGGCTGCCGACCCGGGCCGAGGTCGACGGTGTGCTCGCGATGCCGACGTACGACATGGCTCCGTGGAACAGTGCGTCCGACGGCTTCCGCAACCATCTGGAGGGATGGCGCGGCGTCAATCTGCACAATCGCGTCCACGTCTGGGTGGGCGGCAACATGGCGACGGGAGCCTCGCCCAACGACCCGGTGTTCTGGCTCCACCACGCGTTCGTGGATCTGCTCTGGGCGCGATGGCAGGCCCGCCACCCGGGCTCGCCCTATCTGCCGGCGGCGGGCACGCGCGATGTGGTGGACCTGCGCGAGACGATGCGCCCCTGGAACGACGTGACCCCGGCGGACCTGCTCGACCACACCCGCTACTACACCTACGACTCGGCGGCCTGAGGACCGCCACGCCAGGACCGCCCGGCCAGCCTGTCCAATCAGCCCGTCCCATCAGCCCGGTTCGGGCCGGGCCGTTCAGTCGGGCCCGTCCCATCAAGCCCCTCCGGTCAGGCCGGGCGGCGGCCCCAGGCGGAGATCATCGGCGAGGTCGCCAGGTCGAGGCGGCCGGCCGCGACGCTCGCCAGGTGACGCTCGATCTCCTCGTCGTCGGCGAGGCCCCGGTCGACGAGCTGGTCCCTGACCTGGCGCACGGTCGCGGCTTCGAGGACGGCGCCTGCGGGTGAGGTCACGGGGAAGTACGCGTCGGCCTCGACGTGTTCCAGGCCCAACTCCCTGAGCAGACGCGGGAGTTTGCGGCCGTAGGACAGGTCGGCGCCGCGCTCCGCGAGGAGTTCGCGAAAGCCCCGGCGCAGGCGGTTGGCGCGTTCCTGTTCGGGGCCGTACTCGTCGAGGCAGAGCAACGGCTGGAGCGCGGGGTCGGCGTCCTCGATCAGCAGGACGCCGCCGGGGCGCAGCGCGCCGGCCATGGTGGCGAGGGCGCGGGCCCGGTCGGCGACGTGGACCAGGACCAGGCGGGCGTGGACGAAGTCGAAGCCACCCGCCGGCGTTTGGTCCCGGCCCACGTCGTGGCGGGCGACCTCGGCCTGGGGCGGGAGTTCGGCGCCGGCCAGCCATCCGGTGTCGAGGTCGGTGGCGAGCACCCGCCCCTGGGGGCCGACCCGTTCGGCGAGGCGGCGCGGCACGGACGCGCCGCCCGCGCCCACCTCCCAGACGTGGTGACCCGGACGCAGGCCGAGGGCGTCGAAGTGGCGGAAGGTCGAGGCGTCGAAGAGTTCGGCGAGCGCGTCGAAACGCTCGCCCGCCTCGGTGCGCCGGTTGTCCAGGAGGTACTCGTTGTTCTCGGTCATGGGGGCCATGGGATCACGGGGGCCGCGTGCTCAGCGGGCCAGCCTGCCCAGGAGCGAGGAGGCCGCGAGGATGCCGAGCGCGGCCGCGACCGCCAGTACCCCGTAGTCGAGGGCGAGGTGGGCGTGGGTGCCGAGCAGCAGTCCGCGCAAGGCGTCGACCTGGTAGCTGAGCGGGTTGGCCTTGCTGACGGCCTGGAGCCAGCCCGGCATGATCGACACCGGGTAGAGGGCGCTGGAGCCGAAGAACAGCGGCATGGTGATGGCCTGCCCGATGCCCATCAGGCGGTCGCGGGTCAGCACGATCCCGGCGATGGTCATGGACAGGCAGGAGAAGAACGCGGAGCCGAGGATCACGGCGACGCCGACACCGAGCAGCCGCAGCGGGTTCCAGGTGAGGGCCACGCCCAGCAGCGCGGCGATGACGATGACCACGACGGCCTGGATCAGCGCCTTGACCCCGGCCGCGAAGGCCTTGCCGGTGATGAGCGCGGCGCGTGGGGTGGGGGTGACGAGGAGCTTGGTGAGGATGCCCGAGTCCCGCTCCCAGATGATCATGATGCCGTAGAAGATGGCGATGAACATGGCGGACTGGGCGATGATGCCGGGCGCCAGGTAGTCGATGTAGGGGATGCCGTCGGTGGGGATCGCCTTGATGCGGGTGAAGGTCTCTCCGAAGATCAGCAGCCAGAGGGCCGGCTGGACGGCCCGGGTGTAGAGCTCGGCGCGGTCGTGGCGGAGCTTTTGCAGTTCGACCGTGCACAGGGCGGCGACGCGGGCGGGCAGCACGCGCCATCCGGTGCGGGGGCGCGGCGGGGTCAGGAGCAGGTCCAGTTTCCCGTCGGCGTCGAGGGCGGCGGCGCCGGGGTCAGCCGAGGCGGGCTGCGGTGCGGCGGGTGCTGCGGACATCGCGGAAGTCACCTCCCTGGGTGTCGAGGCCGCTGCCGGCGACGTCGCGGAAGACGTCCTCCAGGGTGGGCGGCGGGACGTCGGGCGCGGTCCCGAGGCGCTCGCGCAGCTCGGCCTTGAGGCCGTCGGGGGTGCCGAGGGCTCGTATCCTGCCGCGGTGCATCAGTGCGAGGCGGTCGCAGTACTGGTCGGCCTCGTCCATGTGGTGGGTGGTCACGAGGACCGTCATGCCGGTGGCCCGGCGCACCGCGTTGATGTGCTCCCACACGCTGGTGCGGGCAATCGGGTCGAGACCGATCGTCGGCTCGTCGAGCATGAGCAGCCGGGGCGCGCTGACCAGGGCCTGGGCGAGTTCGAGGCGGCGGATCATGCCGCCCGAGTAGGTCTTGGCCATGCGGTCGGCGGCCTCGGTGAGGTCGACGGCGTACAGGGCCTGCTCGACGCGGCGGGCGCGTTCCCTGCGCGGCACGTCGAAGACCCGGGCGAACAGCGCCACGTTCTCGCGCCCGGTAAGGCCGGCGTCGGCCGACAGCTGCTGCGGTACGTAGCCGAGGAGCCGGCGTACCGCCATCGGCTCTCTGGCGGCGTCGTGACCGAAGACGCGGACGTGGCCCGGCGGCACGGGCAGCAGGGTGGTGATGCAGCGGATCGCGGTGGTCTTGCCCGCGCCGTTCGGGCCGAGCAGCCCGAAGACCTCGCCCGCCTCGACGGCCAGGTCGAGCCCGTCGACCGCCCGGGTCCCGCCGAAGGCGTAGGCGAGCCCCTCACAGCGCACCGCCTCGCGGTCCGCCGTCCCGTCGCCCCCGACCACCGGGCCGCCCGGACCCTTGCCGCCCCTCAGCGCCTCGCCCCTCACCGCCTCGCCCCTCACCGCGTCGTCGCTCATGGTCCCTCCGCCTCCTCGTGCAGGTTGTCGGCGAGCCGGCGCAGCGCCGGGAGCGCGGCGGCCAGCGCGGCCCGGTCGGCGGCGTCCAGGCGCGCCACCTGGTCCCGTACCAGCGCGGCGCGGCGGCGCTGCCAGTCGCCCAGCCGGCCGAGGGCGGCGGGCGTCGCGTACAGCCGGGCCGAGCGGCGGTCGCCCGGATCGGTCTCGCGCCGCATGTAGCCGTCCCGCACCAGCTGGTTGACGAGCGTGGAGACCGAATTACCCGCCAGATGCAGCTCCTTGGCCGCGGCCGATACGCCGATGCCGGGGCGGTCGGCGACCAGGCGGAGCAACTCGACGTGGGCGCCGCGCAGCCGGGGCGCGCTCAGGCCGCCCCGCAGCCGTCGCCTGATGAGCCGCTGCACGCCCGCGAGTACGTCCGCGAACGAGTCGTCGAGCGGTGGTGCCTCCTCGGCGGTCATGGAGCCATTTTATCTCTGAGTGAGAGGTAACGGCCAGAGGGCGTCGGGGCCGACGGGCCGCGCGGTGTGGCGAGCAGCACATGTGGCCCCGCTGTGAGAACGGACCGGGGCCGCATGACATCTTTCCCCGGGGCCCCCGCGCCCGCCACGGAACGCCATTCGCATCGGGCAGGGAAACAGGAGCTGAACGCACGTGCCGGCCATCAGTCAGAGGATGCATCTGATCCTGCTCTCCGCATGGACCGCGCTCTGGTTCGCGCTGGTGGAGCCCAAGGGCGGCTTCTCCTGGCACTATCTGCGGGCCGGCGGCGAGCTCATCTACCAGGGACCGTCGGGCGACGGCACCGGAGGGCTCAACCTCTACGCCCACCACCCCGAGCTCCAGATGGGCCCGGTCAGCTTTCTGACGGCGGGCCTGTTCAACCCCTTTCCCGAGCGGACCGGGCAGTTCCTCGCGGCGCTCCTGATGTCGGTGCTGGGCCTGGTGATCGTGGTCATCGCCGGTCGCAGCGCGGCCTGGTACTTCCTGGGGACCGGCACCAACCACCAACGCCTGCGCCGGCGCGTGCTCATCGCGGGTGCCGCCTTCATCCCCATGTGGATCGAGGTGTCGGTGCGGTTCGGGCACCTCGACGACGTGCTCGCCCTGTTCTGCACGGCGCTCGCGGTCCGCTCGGTGACGCGGGGCAGCGCGATCGGCACGGGGGTGTGGCTCGCGCTCGCCATGGACTCGAAGCCGACGGCGGTGACGTTCGCCGCGCTGCTCTTCGCACTGCCCCGGCACCAGTGGCTGCGGGCCGGGCTGTGGTGTGCGGCGGTGGTCGCGGTGGCCTGGGCGCCGTTCTTCCTCAGCAATCCGCACTCGATGTCGGCCGCCGGTTTCGCGATACCCAACCAGCCGGCGTCCGCGCTGCGCTGGCTCGGTGTCGCCGACGCCGAGACACCGGGCTGGGACCGCCCGGCCCAGGCGCTCCTCGGCCTGCTCCTGGGGGCCGTCGCGGTGTGGCGCGGGCGGTGGGCGGCGGTGGTGCTGCTCGGCGCCAACGCGCGGATCGTCCTCGACCCCAGCGTGTACACGTACTACACGGCGTCGGTCCTGCTCGGCACGCTCCTGTGGGATGTGATCGGGCAGCGCAGGCTGGTGCCATGGTGGAGCTGGCTCGCCCTGCTGACCCTGTACGGGAGCGTGTTCGTGGTGGCGGACGACGCGGCGCGCGGGCTGATCCGGCTGGGGTTCGTGATCGTGTCGACGGCGTACGTACTGCTGTGGCCGCAGCGCGACAGAACCCGGGACCGTCGCCGCAGGAGCCGCGCCCCGGCCGCCGTCTGAGGGACGGGCCGCGCCGCCGCACGAGACCTGGCCCCTGCTCGGCCGTGCGCGAGCGGGCCCGCGTGAGACGCTGGTGGAGATCGCACCGGCAGCTCGGCGTGGAGGGTCCCGCATGACTCGTCAGACGCGTACGGCCAAGGACATCATCGCGGCGACGTCCGCCGCGCTCGCCCCCTCCCCGGACGACAACCGGCTCGTGCCCCTGGTCGAGACCGGCAGTGCGCCGCGCTCGGCCCTTGCGGGGCTCGCCCTTGAGCAGCGCCACATCATCGTCTCCGACCGCCGCGCCTTCCTGCACCTCGCCGAACGTTCGGGCAGGGGCACGCCGTGCGCGGCGTTCTTCGACTCGCTCGCCGTGGGCGAGAGCCTCGCGCTGGAACGGCTCGGGGCGTACGAGAGCGCCTGCGGGCTCACCCCGCAGGACATCGGTCAGTACCTGCCACGCGCGGGCTGCCAGGCCTACCCCGCCTATGTGGCCTGGCTGGCCCTGAACGGCGAGCCCCCGAGCGTGGCGCTGGCCCTGACCGCCAACTTCGCGGCCTGGGGCGGCTACTGCGCCCGGATGGCGGCCGCACTGCGCACCCGGTACGGCTTCACCGACGAGGCGTGCGGCTTCTTCGACTTCTTCGCGGGTCCGGCCCCGGAGCTCGAACAGCAGGCAGTGGCGGCCGTCGCCGCGGGCTCCGACGACGCACACGGCGAGGGCGTGGGCAGCGGGGCGCACTACGGGCGGCTGCTCCAACGGTACGAATCGATGTTCTGGAACACGCTCAGCGCCGCCCAGGCCTCCTAGCGGATCCGGCGCCGTCCAGGCCGCTTGGCGGGTCCGGTCCGCGGTGGCCGTGCGGCCGGCGTCTTCCGCGATGCCGGCCCGGACCGTGTTCAGGGCATGCTGGTTGGCCTTGACGGCCCGGGCCTGCAGAGCGGCTTCGGCCTCGACCCACACCCTGGCCACGGGCACACGCGCACGGCAGGCGATGTCCGCCGTCGCCGTGGCGATCTCCATCGAGTCACTTCCCTTGCAGGCAGCGGTAGTCGGCCGACCACATGGTCACATCCGTGCCACCCCCGGGGGTGGCATTCGTGCCACCCCGATCCGGGGGGTGGCGGGATCGATGGGGAGAGCGGTGGCACGGGACGATCCTGGAGACCGATGCACCGCAAGGGGAGCGATCCCAACGGGGAGCGAACATCATGCAGTTGTTCAGGAAACCGGCCCGCTGGGCCGCCGCCCTCGCGTGCGGCGTGCTCGCCGCGACGGCCCTGCCGGGCGCGATGGCGAGCGCCGCCGACCGGGGCGCCGCCCCGCCCGTGCCCGACCGCTACCGCCTCCAGCACCTCGACTGGCAGCCGTGTTTCTCCGGCACGCTGGAGTGCGCGACCATGGCCGTACCACGGGACTGGTACCACCCCGGCGCCGGGCCGAGCCTCAGCATCGAGGTGTCGCGCCACCGGGCCACCGACCCGGGCAAGCGGCGCGGCGTGCTGATGATGGCGGCGGGCGGTCCCGGCTCGTCGGGGCTGAAGCGGCCGGCCACCCTGACCGGCCTGAGCCCGAAGCTCGCGGCGGCGTACGACGTCGTCAGCTTCGACCAGCGCGGGGTCGGGGCGAGCACCAACGTGGTCTGCTCGGACCAGGACACGGTCGACGCGTTCTTCTCCCATGGTGACCTCAGGGACCGCTCGGACCGGGCGATCGACGCCACCTTCGACCGGGTCCGCGCCTTCGTGGCGGACTGCGAGCGCCGGTCCGGCGGGCTGCTTCCGTACATCACGAGCGACCAGGCCGTGCACGACATGGACCTCTACCGGGCGCTGCTCGGCGTGGACAGGATCTCCTACTACGGGCCGTCCTACGCCACCGTCCTCGGGGCCTACTACGCGACCGGGTTCCCGCGCCGCGTCGAGCGCGTCGTCCTGGACAGCACCGTGGACTTCACGCACGGCTGGCAGGCGTACATGACGGGGCAGCCGGCGAGTTTCCAGCGCCGCTACGAGCAGGACTTCCTGCCGTGGCTCGCCGAGAACGACGCGACGTACCACCAGGGCCGTACGCCCGCCGGGGCCGAGGCATCCTACGAGCGGCTGCGGGCCGCGCTGCACGACCACCCCCTCGACCTCGAAGGCACCGTCGTCACGCCCAACCATCTGGATGCCGCCGCGACGGACGCGCTCTACAGCGCGGACCGGGGGTTCCCCGCCCTCGCCTCGCTGATGGGCCTCCTGGAGCATCCCGAGAGCGCGTCGGCACAAGCGAAGAAGGCCGCCGCGGCGCAGATGTACCCGGTCATGAGCGCCGGCTATTTCGCCGACTTCTCCGCGGTGACCTGCGGCGACGGGCCATGGAAGCGCGACCGTCAGTACTGGGTGGACCGGAGCGCCGATGCGACCCGCGTCAACCCCCTCGCCGGAGCAAGGGAGTTGACGTTCGCCGGCATCTGCGCGAACTGGCCGCGGTCGAAGGCGCCGCACATCGAGGTGACCGGCAAGGGGCTGCCGCCCATCCTGATGCTCAACGCGACGCACGACCCGGCGACCTACTACGAGGGCGCGCTGCGCGTCCACCGGGCGCTCGCCGGGTCGCGTCTGATCACGGTGGACGACGGCGACCACGGCCAGTTCCAGCACGGCAACGCGTGCGTGGACAACCGGGTGGAGGAGTACCTCCTGACGGGCGCCCTGCCCCCGAAGGACACCGGCTGCGCCGGGGTGCCGCTGCCCGAGCCCGCCGCGCGGAGCTGATCCCGGGGAGCGGACAGGAAGGTCCGCCCGGGTGGGCACCAAGGGGTGCACAGGCGTTTACCCTGGGGGTGAACATCTGTGCACCCCTGTCCGCGTTGTCCGCGTTCCCTCGTACGGAGAGTCATGACCCCAGCGATACCCGTGCCCGCCGACCCGCCGCGCCCCCGGTTCTTCGTCGGGGTCCTGGCATTCTGCGGCGTGGTCGTGGCCGTCATGCAGACGCTGGTGGTGCCGCTCCTGCCGCATGTGCCCGCCCTCACCGGCAGCACCCCGGCCGCCGCGAGCTGGCTGGTCACCATCACGCTGCTGACCGGGGCGGTCTTCACCCCGGTACTCGGCCGCGCCGGCGACATGTACGGCAAGCGGCGGCTGCTGATCATCTCGCTCGGTGTGCTCACGGCCGGCTCAGTGATGTGCGCGATCAGCTCCCACATCGGCGTGCTGATCGCCGGCCGCGCCCTTCAGGGGGCGGCGCTCGCGGTGATTCCGCTGGGCATCAGCATCATGCGGGACGAGCTGCCTCCGGCGAAGGTGCTCTCCTCGGTCGCCCTGATGAGTTCGACGCTCGGCATCGGCGCCGCCGTGGGGCTGCCGGTCGCGGCCCTGGTCGTCGAGCACTTCGACTGGCACACCATGTTCTGGGCCTCGGCCGTACTCGGACTGCTCGACATCGCCCTGGTGCTGTGGTGCGTCCCCGAGTCGCCGCTGCGCTCCCGCGGCCGGTTCGACGCGGTGGGCGCGCTCGGCCTGTCGGCGGCGCTCGTCGCCGTGCTGCTCGCCATCACCCAGGGTGCCGACTGGGGCTGGACCTCGCCGCGCACCCTCGCCCTGCTCGGCGCGGCCGTGGTGATCTGGCCGCTGTGGGGCGCGTACGAGCTGCGTACGCGCTCCCCGCTGGTGGATCTGCGGGTCTCGGCACGGCCCGCGGTACTGCTCACCAATGTGGCGGCGCTCCTGATCGGCTTCGCCTTCTACGCCAATTCGCTGGTCACCGCGCAGATGGTGCAGGAGCCCAAGTCCACCGGGTACGGCCTCGGCGCCTCCATCGTGGTCAGCGGGCTCTGTCTGCTTCCGGGCGGCCTCGCGATGGTGGCGCTCTCGCCGGTCTCGGCGAAGATCTCGGCCACGTACGGTCCGAAGGCCGCGCTCGCCATCGCCGCCGCCGTCATGGCGGTGGGCTACGGGGTGCGCTTCTTCACCAGCCACAGCATGCCCATGATCATCGCGGGGGCCACGGTGGTGGCCTGCGGCACCGCGATCGCCTACTCGGCGCTGCCGGCCCTGGTGATGCGCGCGGTCCCAGTCAGCGAGACCGGCGCCGCCAACGGACTCAACACCCTGATGCGCTCGGTCGGTCAGGCCTGCTGCAGCGCGGTGGTCGCCGCGGTCCTGGCCAACATCACCTTCCAGGCCGGCGGCGAGACGGCCCCCACCCTCCACGCCTACCTCCTGGTGTTCCTGATCGCCGCCGGCGCGGCCCTCGCCGCGCTCGTCGCCACGCTGTGCCTGCCGGGCGGCGCGGCCCCCACCGGCGGTACCGTCGGGCCGGACCGCGCCGAGGGGGCGACGGGACGCACGACGGCCGAGGAGAGCGCATGACGGGCCAGCAGGGCGCCGGCGGCGATCCGGAGACGGGCAGGGACGCGATCCGGCGGGCGGCCCGGCGGGCGTTCACGCTGCGCCCGTACGCGGAGGTCACGATGCGTTCGATCGCGGCCGACGCGGGGGTGAGCCCCTCGCTCATCGTGAAGCGGTTCGGCAGCAAGGAGCGGCTCTTCCACACGGTCGCCGACTTCGGGCCCGCCGCCGACGCGCTGTTCGCGGCGCCGCTGGAGGGCCTCGGGCGGCACATGGTCCTGACGATGGTGCGGATGCGGCGCGAGGACCAGGGCGATCCGCTGCTGCGCGCGGTCTTCTCGCTGGGCAACGTGGACGAACGCACCCTGCTGCGGGAGCGGTTCCGCGAGCAGGTCACGTCCCGGCTGGCCGGTCAACTGCACGGTGAGGACGGTGAGTTGAGGGCCGAGTTGATCGCCGGTCTGCTGCTGGGCCTCGGCGCGACGCTCAGTCTGCACCGGCCGGGCGCCGGGGAACGCGCCACGCCCGAGCAGCTGGCGGATCTCTACGCGCCGGCCGTGCAGCGTCTGGTCACCGGCCTCGGAGACTGACCGGAACCAGTGGGGTCACCGGCCCCGGAAACTGACCGGAACCAGTGGAGTAACCGGCCCCGGAGACTGACCGGAACCAGTTGGCGTCACCGGTCGTGCACGGCGATGGCGCCGACCGGGCAGGCCCGGGCGGCTTCGCGGACCAGTGGGTCGCCCGCGCCGTCCTCGCGGCCGGGCAGCAGCTCGCTGAACCCGTCGTCGTCCTGGGTGAAGACGCCGGGGGCGGTCAGCGCGCACTGTCCCGCGCCGATACAGACGTCCTTGTCGATGCCGATCCGCATGTGCGGCTCCTTGTCCTTTCCGTCGCTTGCGCCGCCCGCTACCAGGCGACGGGCAGTTCGACCATTCCCTGAATGGTGTCACCGGGCTTGAACGGGATCTCGTCGGCGGGCACCGCGAGGCGCAGCCCCGGCAGCCTCGCGAAGAGCGAGCGCAGCGCGATCTCCATCTCGGCCCGGGCCAGGTTCTGGCCGAGGCACTGGTGGACGCCGAAGCCGAACGCCACGTGGTGCCGGCTTGTGCGGTGCCAGTCGATCCGGTCGGGCTCCTCGTAGCTGGCGCTGTCCCGGTTGATCACCGAGGTCGAGAAGACGACGCCGTCGTCGGCCCGGATGGTCTGTCCGCCGATCTCGATGTCGTCGAGGGCCACCCGCAGCATGCCGTCGGCAATCGAGAGGAAGCGGAGCAGTTCCTCGACCGCGGCCGGCATCAGCTCCGCGTCGGAGCGCAGTTCGGCGAGCTGCTCGGGGTGCTGGAGGAGGGTGAAGGTGCCGAGCGAGATCATGTTGGCGGTGGTCTCGTGGCCTGCGACCAGCAGGATGACGGCGAAATCCACCAACTCCCGCTCGTTCAGGGTGCCTTCGTTCAGGCGCTGTTCGATGAGTTCATCGAGCAGGCCGTCGCCGCGTTCCTTCCGCTTGTGCTCGATCAGCCGGAGGAAGTACTCCTCGAGGGCGTCGCGGGCCGCCTCGATGTCGGTGGACTCCGGCCCGCGCAGCAGCTTGCGGGACTGGCCCTCGAAGAACTCGTGGTCCTCGTAGGGGACGCCGAGCAGGGCGCAGATCACCATCGACGGCACCGGCAGCGCGAAGGCGCCGACGAGGTCGGCCGGCGCTCCCCGCGCGATCATGCGGTCGAGCAGGGTGTCGACGGTCTGCTGGATCTGCGGCCGCAGGGAGGCGGTCCGCTTGAGGGTGAAGCTGGGGATCAGCATCCGGCGCTGGGTGGCGTGGACGGGGTCGTCCACGCCGAGCAGCGCGGTCCTGCGCCGCGCGACGCCCGCGAACCGGGCCGTCGGCGAAGGAAAGGCCTCGTTCTCGCGGTCGGTCGAGAGCCGGGGGTCGGCGAGCAGGGCCCGGGCCTCGGCGAGCCCGGTGACCATCCACACGGTCCGGCCGTCGTAGAGGCGGACGCGGGCGAGCGGCCGCTCGTCGCGCAGCGGCTGATATGCGGTGGGCGGGTGATAGGGACAGCTGCGGTCCTGGGGAAAGGCGACGCTGTCGCCGTCGGTGGCGGTGTGGTCCGTGGTGACGCCGGTGGTGCTGCCTGTCATGGAGACCTCGCAAGCGAAGGGATCCGTCGTGCCGATCCCCACTACATGCCTCAGGCACCTATGACGTCTACACGTTCTTCGGCCGATTCCATCCCTTCGGCCGAGCGCGCCCGGGGCCGGTGCTGGGGATGGAGGCCGGCGGGGCTAGCGTGTGTGCGGCCCGTCGTACGTCACGGGCGGTGAGGAGCGACCCTGATGTCCACGATGGCGCCGATCGTCGGAGCGGCCGGCACGCTGCCCGAGCTGACCGGGGGACGCCTGCTGTCGGTGTGGCGGCCGGACGCCGCGGCGCTGCTGCTGATCGTCGTCCTGGCCGCGCTGTACGGCTGGGGCGTGCTGCGGCTGCGCGGGCGCGGTGAGAGCTGGCCGGCCGCGCGCATCGCCGCGTTCGCCGTCCTCGGCCTCGGCTCGCTCGCCGTCGCCACCATGTCGGCGCTCGCGGTGTACGACACCGAGCTGTTCTGGCCGGCGGCCGTCCAGAACGTGCTGCTCGACCTGGTCGCGCCGCTCGGCCTCGCGCTCGGCGATCCGCTGAGCCTCGGCATGCGGGCGCTGCCCGAGCGCGGCGCGGGCCGGCTCCGCGGCGCGCTGAGCGGACGCCTGGTGCGCTTTCTCACCTTCCCGCTGGTCAGCAGCGCCCTGGTGCTCGCCTCCGAGCTGTGCATCTACTTCACGCCGTACTTCGAGACGGCGCTGCGCCACGGCGCGCTGCACGAGCTGATGTATCTCCAACTGCTGCTCACCGGGAGCCTGTTCGTGCTGCCGGTGCTCACCCGCGAGGAGGCGCTGCCGGCCTGGTGCACGCATCCGGTGCGGGCCGCGCTCGTCTTCCTCGACGGCCTGATCGACGCGGTGCCCGGCATCGTCGTGATGACCCACAGCACGCTGATCGCGGGTGCCTGGTACCTGCACCACTCGCCCGCCTGGGCGCCCGACGTCCAGCGGGACCAGCAGCTCGGTGGTGGCGCGATGGTCAGCATCGCCGAGCTGGTGTCGCTGCCGTTCCTGCTCGCCCTCCTGGTGCAGTGGTCGCGCGCCGACCGCGCCCAGCGCGTGGTGCTCGACCGTCGCCTGGACGCCGAACTGGCTCCGGCCGCCCCCGTGCGGGGGCGGCCGGAGGAACCCGGTGACGCGGAACTCGTACGGCCCTGGTGGGAGACGGACGGCGGGGCGGTCGGGCAGCGGATGCGCCGAGGAGGGCCCGGCGCCTAGGGAGTGTCCGGTGTGCCGGACGCCCCGCCCCCGGCCATGATCCGCCAGCCGCTCCCTGGCGCTCAGTGCCGGTCGCGGCGCCTGCGCAGCCGGCTCACGATGAACCAGATCACGAAGATGGCGAGCGCGATGAAGAGGATCACGAGGACCAGCAGGACGATCCCGGCCTTCTTGAAGAAGCCGCTCTTCTTTTTCTTGGGCTTCTTGGACTTCTTCGACGCCAGGACGTCGGACTTGGCCGCGACGGTGTGCTGCCCGGCCCGCGCCGCCGCCTGAGCCGCCTGGCCCGATTCCCGTACGGATACGGTCTGCTGGGCCGTCGCGGAGGCAAGCGTGGTGCGGGGCGCGGCCTCGGCCGTCACCGGGCCGGCCACGAGCGCGGTGCCGAGGACCAGGGCGAGCAGGACGGCCGCCCGGCGCAGCGGCCCGGGGCCGCTCTTCGCGGCGGCGGCCGTGGAACGTGGTGCGTTCATGGTGTGTCATCCCCCAAGGACGTTCGGTGCGGCGGTTGGGCCGCCGCTGTCGTGTATCTGTACCCCGCGAGCGGCGGGTATGCCTCAGTGGTGCGCCGCGACGCCCGCCGTGGTCTCCACCTCGATCAGCGAGGCGCTCTGGCGCTCCGCCTCGAAGGCCGCGTGTCCGCCCCGCAGCCCGAACAGGCGCTTGGCGAGCAGGATGTAGAGGACGGCGAGGATGTTGATGGTCAGCGTGGCGATCTTCACCCAGCTGATCTTCTCGGTGAGTTCGTAGATCTCCAGCGGCAGGAACATCGCCGTCGCGACGACCGTGAGGTACTCCGCCCAGCGCTTGGCACGCCACAGGCCGACGCCCTCGACGATCTCGATCAGCGCGTACACGAGCAGGGCCACCGCGACGATCACCAGGGTGGAGTGCTTGTAGTCGAAGGTCTTCTGGATGGTGCCGACGACCGGCGAGTGGTCTAGGTCGTAGTGGAAGTGGCGGAAGACCGGCCGGAAGACGTCGAGATACTCGTCGAAGAACCGGCGCACCGCGTCCTGGCTGTTGCTGAACTTCCACACGGCGATCGCCACAAGGACGATGAACAGGCCGCGCACGGCTCGCTCGACGGCGAGGAAGCGCAGGATGAACAGGTCGCGCAGCACCTTGCCGCGCGGTACCAGCGGCGCCTCGCGGGCCGGCCCCGAACCGTGCGGTGCGCCGAGGGCGAAGTCGCCGCAGCGCAGACAGCGCCACGCCTCACCCAGACCGGTCTCGGCGCGCAACCGGTCACGCAGTACGGCCTCCTGGGGCGCGTACGTCACATGGCCGCGGCGCGCGCAGGTGCGCCGGTCCCAGTCGATCTTCATGCTCGTCCTCCCGTGAGGCCCACGACGCATCGCGGGCCGGTGTGCTCACAGGGACCGTAGTGGACTCTTGTCGTGGACGTGCCACGGGGTCGTCCCGGTGCCGTGACACGCGCGCCGTCCCGGCGCTCCCCGCACCGCGGAGACGAGAATGCGCCGATGAGCACCGCCATCACCACACCGCCCGCCGACCGCGCCGACGAGTTCTTCCTCCTCGTGCTCTCGGCGGCCTCCGGGGCCACCGACGCGTTCGCCTTCCTCTGTCTGGGAAAAGTGTTCGCCGGTGTCATGACCGGCAACCTCGTCCTGGTCGGCGCGTCGGTGGGCGCGGGGGACCGTGACGTGGTGCCGCGCGCCCTGACCGCCCTCGCCGGGTACGCACTCGGCGCCGCGGCGGCTGCCGTCGCCTCGGGGCGCGTGGCGCCCCGGCCGCTGCTCGTCTCCGAGACCGCGCTGCTCGCCCTCGCGGCGGGCGGCTGGGCGCTCGGCTTCGGGCACGCGCTCGGCTCGCAACTCGTCCTGCTTGTCGTACTCGCCTTCGCGATGGGCGTGCAGGCCCGGACGTGGGGCACCCCGACCACGTACTTCACGGGGACGTTCATGAAGCTCGCGGGGCGGCTCGGCAAGGGGCAGGCGGAGCAGGCCGACCGCTGGGTGGCGGGGCGGCTCGGGGCGGTGGTGGTCGGGGCGGCCGCCACCTCGCTGGTCGTCTGGTGCGGCTCGGCGGCGGCGGGCGTCGCCGGGGCCGTGCTCTGCGCGGCGGCCTTCGTGCTTCTGGCGCGGCGATGAGCTGGTGCGTGGGCGCGGCGATGAGCGGGTGCGTGAGCACGGCGATGAGCGGGTGCGTGAGCACGGCGATGAGCGGGTGCGTGAGCGCTGCGGCGGCTCGGTGCACCGTTGGTCGGGCGCGGACCCGCATTCTGCATATGCCCGGCGGCCGGTCCCGTTCACGCCGGGCAAATCCGGTCGCCCTTGGCATATGTCACGAGCACCACCGTATCGAGTGTTGCCAAATCCCTTACGGGGCATCGCTCCCTGTGCAACAGTCGTTACCGGTCCACTTCGCCAGACCAGGCTCTGCCGCGGCCGCATCGGAGAACCTCATGCCGTCCCATCTGTTCGCGGACCGTCCCGCTCCTCAGCCACCCGAGCGGGGCACGGTCGACGCACTGATCACGCAGACCCGCCGGCTGCGCGGAGGCGTGGACGCGGTGCGTCGCGACGCGCTCGTGGACGACGACGACCCGCAGGGCCGCTGGCAGCGCGCTCTGTGCGACCTGGCGGTCCACCAACTCGACGATCTGGGCTCGCACTTGGACCAGCTGCGCGAGGGGCTGACCGCCGAGGAGGAGGACGCGGCGGCGCTCGCCGTCGAGAACGCGTTCCGCCCGGAGCCGGGCCCCGCCACCCCGCTCAGCCGGGTCGGCAGCGCCGAATGGAACCTCCTGACCGACGCCGTGAGCTGGTCGGAGGAGCTCTTCGAGATCTTCGGCCGGCCCCCCGCGAGCGGCGGGATGTCCCTCGACGAACTGCCCGCCGTCGTCCACGACGACGACCAGGCCCTCCTCACCTCGATGGTGACCAGCTGCCTGGTGGACGGCAGGCCGATCGACGGCGAGTTCCGGATCGTACGGACCGACGGTGACGTACGCACCCTCCACATGATGGGCGAGCCGGTGCTCGACGCCGAGGGCTGCACCGCCTCGATGTGGGCCGTCCTGCGCGATGTGAGCGAGCTGCGGCGCACGCAGCACGCCGTGCGGGAGAGCCGCGACAGCCTGCGGCGCCAGCGCCACATCGCCCAGACCGAACACCGCCTCGCGGTCGAGCTCCAGGAAGCCGTGCTTCCGCCCTGGCGCGGTTCACTGCGCCTGCCGCACGGCGGCCCGGGCGCCCTCGACATCGCCGCCCACTACCTTCCGTCCTCATCGAGCGCCCTGATCGGCGGCGACTGGTACGACGCGCTCCAACTCCCGGACGGCGCCTCGTTACTGACCGTCGGCGACCTCACGGGCCACGGCGTGACGGCGACCGGCGCCATGGCGATGCTGCTCGGCGCGCTGCGCGGCATGGCCGTCGCGGGCATCGGCCCGGCCGCCCTGATGGGCCACCTCAACCAGCTTCTGGAGACGACCGTGCAGCCCGCCCTGGGCAGCGCGGTCTGCTGCCGTTACGAGCCCGCCGGCCGCACACTCTCCTGGTCCCGGGCCGGCCACCCCGCCCCGCTGCTGTTCCGCGACGGGACGGGGCGCGCGCTCGGAGCACCGGACGGGGTGCTCCTCGGCGCCACCCACGGCGCCTCCTACGGCCAGGCCGAGATCACCCTGCACGCCGGTGACCTGCTGGTCCTGCACACCGACGGACTGACCCGGCAGGGCACGCCCGACGAGGCACACCGGCGCCGGCTGCTCGCACTGGCCCCGCTCTTCGACGGTGGCCGCACTGCCCAGGACTGCGTACGGATGATCGTCGAGGAGTTCGGCGAGCACGAGCGTGCGGACGACGCCTGCGTACTGGTGGCCCGCATCGGGTCCTGACGCTCCATCAGGTCGGCCGATTGGCCCAGGCGTTGGGGTTCTAGGTGTTGTACGTGGTCACGTACAACCCCTTCTAGACATCCGCCACCCGGCTCCGCTTCGACGGTGCCTGGGGCAGCGCGAGCGCGATCTCCTCCCGCAGATCCTGGATCTTGCCGTGGCCCGCGAACTGTCCGGTGAGCCGGTACATTTCGCGCAGCCGGTCCCAGGTGCGGTGCGAGGAGGTCTCCCCCATCGACACCAGCGCCAGGCGTGCGTAGCGGTCCGCCTGTTCCGGGTCGTCGGCGATGAAGCAGGCCGAGGCCAGCGAGATGTAGTCGAAGATCTTTGAGCGCTGCCGGCCGCCCACACGCAGCTCCAGAGCCTGCTTGGCGTGGTGTTGCGCGATCACGGCGGCCGAGGGATCGTGGTCGGCGAGCGTACGGAAGGCCAGGGCCTCCATGCCGTGCAGGTCCGCCTCGTCGAACATCTGCATCCAACTGGGCGGCGGCACATCGCCCTTGTCGGAGACGAAGAGCTCCTCCGCCTCGCCGAGGGTGCGGCGCATGGCCTGACCGCGCCCCATGGACGCCTGGGCCCATGCCTCGATGGTGTGGAGCATGGCGCGGGTGCGCGGCAGGGTCTCCTCGCCCGAGCCGGACTTGGCGAGCTTCATGAGGTCGAGGGCTTCGCCGGGGCGTCCCAGATGCACCATCTGGCGTGCCGCCCGCGACAGTGCCTCGCCGGCGCGCGGACGGTCGCCGCCCTCGCGGGCCGCGTGCGCGGCGATGACGAAGTATTTCTGCGCCGTCGGCTCAAGACCGACGTCGTGGGACATCCAGCCGGCGAGCACGGCCAGATTGGCGGCGACGCCCCACAGGCGCCGCTGGAGATGGTCGGGGTGGCGGTAAGCGAGCATGCCGCCCACCTCGTTGAGCTGGCCGACCACCGCCTTGCGCTGGAGCCCGCCGCCGCGGGAGGCGTCCCAGGCGCGGAAGATGTCGACGGAGTGCTCCAGCGCGTCGATCTCCTGCGACCCCACCGGGGCGGCCTCATAGCGGTCGAAGCCGGCGGGATCGGCGTGCAGGGGATCGTCGAAGCGAGGGGCGTCGGCCGCGAGTACGGGGTCGGAGTGCAGCCAGTCGTGCATGGCACTGCTGAGTACGGAGCCGGAGGCGAGCGCGGCGCCCGCGCCCACCAGACCGCGTCGGTTGAGCATGAGGTCCATTCCCGTGAATTCGGTGAGGACCGCTGCCGTCCGTTCGGGCGCCCACGGAAGGCCGTCCGGATTCTTGATGTTCCTGACGTCGTTCCGCTTTCCAGCGCGCCCGTGCCGGTCGAACCCGAGGTCCTCGATGGTCACGACACGGCCGAGCCGCTCGGTGAACAGCGCCGCCAGCACCCTGGGCACCGGATCGCGCGGGGACTCCCCCATGTCGATCCAACGCCGCACCCGCGAGGTGTCGGTGGCCAGTTGCGGGTGGCCCATGGCCGCCGCCTGCCGGTTCACCATCCGCGCGAGTTCGCCCTTGGACCATCCGGCGAGGCCGAACAGGTCGTTCAGGCGGGTGTTGGGTTGTCCGCTCACGTCAAGCCCCCAGGTTCTCGGCTGAGTTGACAGTAATCCCCTGTCAGATGCGGCGCGACTATTCGCCAGGGTTCGCCAGGGCACGCCAGATGGTGTGCCACCCGCGGCCGGGTGTCAGGTAAGAGAGCGCCACCCCGACCCGGGGGCCGGACCTCATTCCCCAGGGTGCGGCTCGGCCACCGGGACGGGTAGCGCACGCAACTTGTCGGCACACGAAGGGATCTGTCACCCCCATGTACACAGCATCGTCCTCCGTGTCCACGCCGCCCCGGCCCTACCGACCTCTGGGAGCGGGTGGCGGACCGTACCTCGACCCGACCCATGGCGCACCGTCGCCCTACGGGGCCGGCCGGATGCCGCGCCGGCCGGGAACCGGCACCCAGCCGCTCAGCGGCAGAATCGACCTGTCCGGCCCCCAGGGGTCCCAGCTGCGCATCGCGATCGCCTCGGTGCAGCGCATCTGTCCCGAGTTCAACGCGGTGCAGGTGCTGCGGCACAGCGGACGCTCCGTACTGATCGTCGGCACGACAGGACGCGCCACGGCCGTCGCCAAGTGTTTACTGGACCGTTCGCTGGGGTGGGCCGAGCGGTTCCGGCACGAAATAGCTGCATACCGCGCGTTCGTCCGGCACCGCCCACCGGTGCGGGTGCCCAGGCTGATCGCCGCGGACCCCGACAACTGCACCCTGGTGATCGAGCGGATGCCCGGCCGTGCGGCGGCTCTGACCCGCCACCCCGTGGAGGCTCCGCCGCGCGCCGACGTCAGGGCGGCCCTCGGCGCGATCCGGCACCTCAACGACTGGCGGCCGCCGGCCGAGATGTTCGGCCGGCCCCTGGACTACGGGACGCGGATCTCCCGCTACCACGAGCTGGGCCTCTTCACCGACCGGGATCTGAGTGACCTGCAGAAACTGGTGCACGGTCTGGCGCTCGCCGGCCGGGTGGACTGGCAGTTCTCGCACGGGGACGCGCTGTTGTCCAACATCCTGCTCTCGCCGGCGGGGCCGGTCCTCGTCGACTGGGAGCACGCGGGCTGGTACCTGCCCGGGTACGACCTGGCGACGCTGTGGGCGATCCTCGGCGACGCCCCGATGGAGCGGCGGCGGATCAGCCAGGCCGCGCAGGCGGCGGGCCCCGCGTCGAGGGACGCCTTCCTGGTGAACCTGATGCTCGTCCTGACCCGGGAGATCCGGACGTACGAGACGGCGGTGCAGCGCACCATGCGGCAGGCCCCGCCGGCGAGCGCGGCGCAGACACCCCCGCAGGGTGTGCTCTGCGCCGGGGAGCAGCAGCGGCTGCTGCTGCGCAGGCTGCACGACGACTGCGCGATGGCGCGGCGGGCGGTGCGGGCGGCGGTCGGCACGCGCTGACCACCAGGAGGGGAAGCGGGCAGGAGCACAAGAGGCCGCGCGCCCGGTGTCGGGGCACCCGGCGCGCGGCGCGCTGCCGGCGGGGCGGCCCCCGCCCGGCCAACCGCCCC
>NZ_JBEZKW010000096.1:0-20748 GCF_040651795.1 Streptomyces sp. NPDC048361 | reverse complement strand
TTGCTCGTGGTGGGTGTTTGGGGGGTCGTAATTATGTGTTTAATACCGCCCACTTGGTGCGGGTAATTTCCCCCCCCCCCCTGTCCTGGGGGCCCGGGCCCGCCGGTTCCCCGGCGGCGGGCCGGCCTTTTTTCCATGCACCGTGCGGCCGGCCGGACCTTTTCCCATGTCCCGAGCGACCGGCGGCGCCCGCACATGACATGCCTCACAGGAAAACCACAGCGTCCGAGAGCAACCGTCCCGTTTTGTACGGATTAATTCCGCCGGAGTGTCGCGTACCGCTTTAACTCCACCCTCAACTGCCTTTGCCTGCCCCAAACCCAGCCCTACGATCGCTGCCGTCGCGCGGCGTGAAATCCACCGCGGCGCCGACGGCAAGCCTTTCGGACCCAGACAAAGGGCTCACTTGAATATCCGACGCATTCTCGCCACCACCGTCGCCGCCGCCGTGACCGCCCCGGCCGTGCTGCTTTCGGTGTCCCCCGCGTCCGCCGCCGAGGCCAGGCCCGCGGCGCCGTCGCAGAAGTCCACGTATGCCGAGCTGGAGAAGGCCGCAGCCGACGCGACGAAGGCGTACGACACGGCCGTCCAGGCCGACAGCGACCAGCAGGCGCTGCTCGACAAGCTGATGCGCGACGACGCCCCCGAGGCCAAGCCGTTCCGTGACGCCGTCGCCGCCACCGAGAAGGCCGGAACGGCCAAGGAGGCGGCCGACAAGGCGGTCACCGAGGCGAAGGCCAAGCTCACCGAGCTCCCCGCCACCGCGAGCCCGCAGGAGAAGGCGGCCGCACAGAAGGCGGTCACCGACGCCGAGGCCACCGCGAAGGAGGCCACCGCGGCCCTGAAGACGGCCGACGCCAAGAAGAAGAGCGAGCAGCGCGCCCTCGAAGACCTGCGGATCGACGCCCTGCGCAAGGGGAACGCGGCGAGCAAGGCCAAGAAGGACGCCGAGAAGGCCAAGAAGGATGCCGACGCGGCGCTCAAGGCGGCCGGCGAGTGTGTCTGGCAGACCGGTGTCTCCTCCGAGCTGAAGGGGCTGCCCGCGGAGGTCGTCGCGGGCACCACGGTCGACTTCTCCTTCCGGGTGTCCAACGGCACCGCCCGCGTCGTCGACCTGAACCCTCTGTTCTTCGTCCACACCGCGCAGGGCAAGGCGCAGTGGCTCGACGGCACGGTGTGGAAGGAGCTCCCGGACGAGCCGTCCATCGTCGCGCCCGCGAAGGGCGTCAAGGGCGGCTCGACGATCGAAGTGAAGGTCCGTCTGACGGTCGACGCCAAGGCCAAGGCGGGCAAGGGCGACGCCCTGATCGCGGGCAACGCCTCCGACGCGTACAACCCGTGCATCCTCGGCCCGATGAAGGGCTACACCTTCAAGGTCCTGCCTGCGGGCAGCAAGCCGGCCGGCGACACCGCGAAGCCGCAGCCGGTGGAGGACAAGGACCGCCCGACGCCGCCCGCCAAGCCCGCGGCCGGCGGCTCGACGCCCACCGCGCAGGGCGGGGCGGCGGCCACCCCCGTGACCGCCACATCGGCCACCGGCGCGCTGGCCGCCACCGGTTCGTCCTCCGCGATGCCGCAGCTCGCCCTCGCGGGCGGCGCGGCCCTGGTGCTCGGCGCGGGCGCGGTCGTCGTCACCCGCCGCCGCAAGTCCACCGACCGCGCCTGACCGCTCCCTTGAGGCCGAAGGGCCCGCATCCGTGGCACACGCCGGATGCGGGCCCTTCTTCAACTCGCTTGCGGTGAGCGTGTGTTGGTCAGGGCGTCCGGGCCATACGGCCATGGACGACGGCCCAACCAGGCCACCGGACAAGGGGGTTCGGCATGGAGCGTGAGGGACCGACCCGACTCACCGACAGCGGCACCCGCGACGACGATGACTGCCCTCGTAGATCTGCGGGCTGTGCCGTACATCTCTTACGGCCCTGACCTGCCCAGCAGCGCGCCTCACTACCGGCTGTTGACGAACTGCCCTCTTGACCCGCGGGAGTTCGACCGTCGAGGCTCATGTAACAGGCTGCACCGCAGTGCAACACCTCTACTGGGAGGGCGCACCATGACCTACACCTTCATCGGCAAAGACCCCGAGTCGGACGTGAACGGATGCCCGGCGGTCTGGGTGGATGACAACAGGCGGCTGCTGGTGCAGGGGCGACGGGCCGGGGAAGACGCTCAGGCGCGCACGGTGGCCGACTCGCCCCGCGCCGAGGATGAGACGCTGATCGTCCTGGAGCCCAGGATGATCCCGCTTCTCAAGGAGGCAATCCGTGTCGCAGAGTCTGGCTGAGTTCGCCCATCTGCTCCGCCAGTGCGAGCGCTCAGCGGTACACCTTGAGACTCGCGACGCGTATGCCGTTCCTGGGGAGCATCCGGCCTTCGACGCGTGGCTGGCAGGAGAGCGAAAGGACTGGAACGACCGTTCCTCGTGGTGGCGCGAGGACTGGCACGGCCTCATCGAAGACGTGACAGCCCAAGGCGTCGTGGTACGCCGTGCACGAGTGGTTGGAGAGCCCGTCTCGGACTACATCAGGTGGGAGCACGACGTCACCTTCGGCAACGCCGCCTGCGGGGAGCAAGTTCGGTGGCTCCCCCGTCGACAGGCATCCGATCTGCTGTTGCCAGGCAATGACTTCTGGCTGTTCGACGGAAAGCTGGTCCAGTTCAACGTCTTTGACGGCGACGGGCGTTGGGTGCACACCGACTTCACGGAGCAGGCGGACGTGGCGGCGCGATGTGTCGACATGTTCGAAGCAGTCTGGGAACGAGCTGTCCCCCACGACAAGTACACGGTCTGAAAGAACAGCGGCCAGTCCATGACCTCACCACTGTCGACGGCTGAAGAAGCCCACAAGGCAGTTGCCGACCGGCTCACTCGAATGATGGAGGATGCCGATCTGTCAGGGGCTCGACTGGCCGCTCTGTGCGGCTGGGACCGCTCCAAGAGTCACCGGATCATCAACCGTAAGACGATTCCCAGGCCTGCCGACATCCGCGCATGGTGCACGGCATGCGGAAAGCCAGAAGAAGCAGAAGCACTGATCAACACCACGCGGACGGCCAAGACGCTCTACGTCCAGTGGACTCAGTACCTCCGAGGCGGCCTTGGCAAGGCTCAACGCAGCCACATCTACCAGGAGACACGAGCCTTCCGTGTGTATAGCTGCGGAGTGCTCCCGGGGATGCTTCAGACGGAAGCGTACGCCCGCGGCATTCTCCGCACGATCCGCCAATTCAGGAACCTTCCCGATGATGTCGAGGACGCCGTACAGGCTCGCCTGGAGCGCTCGGCCGCCACGCTCAAAAGCAGCCAGGTGTCCATTCTCGTAGAAGAGTCGGCTCTCTATATGCCGATGACCGAACTGGCTCACCATGCCGAGCAACTTGAACATTTCCTGGCCGTCATCGGGCGCTCGAACTTGGCGTTCGGAATCATCCCGCACATGTCACGCCGCCCGGTGTGGCCGCTCGAATCGTTCTACGCATTCGATGACCGCGAGATCCAGGTGGAGACTCTGACCGCTATGGTCCGCGTCACCGACCGAGCAGAGGTCGATGCGTACCTCAGTGCCTTCCATCAGATGGGGCGGGCGGCTGCCTACGGCCCCAAGGCCAGGGCCGTGATCCTTAAAGCGCTCACTACTCTCCGGGAGTGAAGGCGTACAACGTCGTGCAACATCCGCCCCACCGTGCCTTCTCCCTTCCTACGGTTCTCGACACGACAGACCCACCGAGGAAGGGAAGCCATGACTACTCCGTTCAAGTACCCACAGCCGCCGGTGGAGTTGGCGGGGGCGGTGGAGGCCTACCTGTATGACTGCACCCCGGTGGAGGGTTGCGGGGTCTGTACGGCTCTCGCGAGAGAGCTGAGGGAAGCCAGGGTGGCGAAGAAGTGGAGTGTGGCCTACGACGCTGCTGCGGAGGTCAGGAATCACCCCCACGCGCAGCGGGGGCAGTGATGGAGACGCAGGAGTGGCGCGACGCGTGGGACCGGGCGCAGGATGCGACGGACGTGCTCAGAGAAGCCCTGAACGGCATGGGGGCCGGCGTGTCGCAGACGTCGCACTTGCGACCCATGGTGAGCCGCAAGGGAACGGCATGGGTCGATGTGGGTCAGTTGCCCGTTTACCTGGCTGAGAGGTCGCTGAGGTTATCCGGGTCGGGAGTCTCGACCACACCGTTCAGTCATGACCGAGCATGTGGCGTATGCGCCGGTGAAGGTTGCACGGCGGCGCGGGGACCGCTTCCCCGCAGGCACGGCGAAGGGATGGACACGATGACCGCAGTCCCAGAGTTCAGGTTCCGCACGTCCAACGCGTGCACGTACAACAACAGCGACCCGCGCTGTGTCGAGGTGGCGACGAACGTCCCTGGCAGGGTGGCGGTCCGCAACTCCGCCACGGGTGAGACGGTGGAGTTCACGGCCACGGAGTGGAGCGACTTCCTCAGCGGTGCCAAGCTGGGTGAGTTCGACGTGGCCGCGTAAGGAGTCGTCATGCAGGAGTGCCCCCGGTGCGGTGGTAGTGCCGAGCCCGATCCGGAGCACCTAGGGGTGATGCGCTGCATGTCGTGCTGGGAAGTGGTGGCACTGCCCCGGGAGCGGCCCTGCCCCGGTCACCGACCAGCCCTCATGGGAGCGCTGCGGACACTGGAAGCGTTCCGGGCCCTACGCCGCTGACCAACAGGCGAACGCCCCTGCCGTATCCGGCAGGGGCGTTCTCCGGTTCGTACGCGGGCGTCCCCGGGACTGCTGTGGCCGACCGGACGGGCCACAGCAGTACGGACGCGCTCCGCGAGCACGTGCTACGGCAGGTTCCTCGACATCACGATGCGCTGAACCTGGTTCGTGCCTTCATAAATCTGCGTGCTCTACAGCTCTTGCGGCTCTGACCTGCACAGATACCCCCTTGCGACGGGGCCTCCCCAGGATTCCCCCAGGGTGGCCGCGCGTCCTCGCTGCTCAGGCCTGTGCGCGATGATCTGGCCGCCTCAAGGTGGCTCCGTGCGCTCTTGACGCGCCAAGCTGATCACATCCAGGCTCATGCAACAGAACGCAACCCGCTCGACGCAGGAGAGGTAGCCATGTCACTACTGTTCTTCGGCAAAGACCCCAACACCGATGGTCACGACTGCCCCACCGTGCTTGTGGACGACACGAATGCTGACCTCGTGTTCCAAGGCTGGAACGGCGACGAGAAGACCAAGGAGATGGCAGGGGAGTTCGGGCACCTCCCCGACTCCGAGGGGATTATCAGGCTCCCGGCCCGCATGATCGCCCAGATCCGGAAGGCATGTGATGAAGCTGAGCGCATCCACAACGAGCTGGCTTGACCTGTTCCGATCCTGCCGCGTCTCGGCCGTACATCTGGAGATGCGAGACGCCTACGCGGTCAAGAACGAGGTCGAGACGTTGGCCGCCTGGCGCGCTGGCAACGACCCCAGCCGGACCGATCCGGCCTATCGGCGTGATTGGTTGGATCTCGTTGAGGAGACGGTCTCCCGAGGGGTTGAGATTCGCCGCGCCCGGATCGTCAGCGAACCTGTCAGCGAGTACATCAAGTACGAGCACGCGGGGACCCAGCTCAACATCGACGCCGGGGAGCAAGTGCGCTGGCTCGGTAGGCACCGCGCAACCGGGATCGCACTACCGGCCAACGACTTCTGGATCTACGACGGCCAACTCGTCGAGTTCAACCTGTTCGACGGACACGGCCGGAAGGTAGGGCAGGAGCTGACCGAAGACCCGGACGTCGTGAGGCTCTGCGTCGGTGCCTTCGAAGCGGTGTGGGACCGCGCTGTCCCGCACAAGGAGTACGAGGCCCGGTAACCAGCAACAGGTACGTCAGCCCATGCCATCGTCATCATTCTCCGGTACCGAACAGGCCCGGAAGTCCGTAGCGAAGCGCCTACAGGACCTTCGCAAAGACGCGGGTCTGACTGTGCAGGGGCTGGCAGACCTGTGCGGCTGGAACAAGGCCAAAACGTCGCGCATCGAGAACGTCCGTACTCTGCCCTCGGGTTCAGACATCCGCGCATGGTGTGAGGCGTGCGGCGTCGAAGAACAGGCAGCTGACCTGATCGCGGCGTCCAGGCACGCGGAGTCTCTATACGTCGAGTGGCGACGCAAGAACCGCACCGGCATGCGTCGGCTTCAGGACGACGCGGTACCGCTGTACGAGCGGACAGAGCGGTTCCGTAGCTACTGCTCACGCGTCATCCCTGGACTTCTCCAGACGGAGGAGTACGCCTATGAACTCCTGCTTTCTGTCTCCGCGTTCCGGCGGGTGCCCAACGACGCGCGGGAGGCCGCGCGAGCGCGCGTGAAGCGTTCTGGGGTCCTCCACGAGAGGGGGCACAGCTTCGCCTTCCTCATCGAGGAACACGTCCTCTACTTTCAGCACGGCGACGCCGCAACCATGACCGCGCAGCTCGACTACCTCTCGGCAGTCACACGTCTGCCGAACGTCTCGCTCGGGGTGATTCCGCGCGCGGCCCCACGCGTCATGTGGGGACAGGAGACGTTCCTCATGCTCGATGATCAAGTAGCCGTTGAACTCCTCACCGCTGAGGTCACCATCACGCAGCCAAGTGAGGTGCACACGTACGCGCGGGTGTTCGCGGAGCTGTCCCGTATGGCTCAACATGGCGCGCAGGCAAGGGGTTTGATCGACACCGCGCGGCGTTCCTTCGAATAAGTCGTCTGCAACAAACTGCAACGGAGTGAGCATACGAACTCGGGGGCGGGCAAAGTCGTGTCACCGCAGCAGCCGCAGCGAGGGGACACCAAATGACCACTCCGTTGAAGTATCCGCAGCCGCCGGTGGAGTTGCCCGGGGCGGTGGAAGCCTTTCTCTACGACTGCACGCCGGCCGACGCATGCGGGGTGTGCGCGGCGCTCGTGAGGGAGCTGGAAGAGGCAAGGACCGCTGAGAGGTGGCGTGACGCTTACGACGCTGCGGCGGAGGTGCGGAACCACCCCCACGCGAAGGGGGGTCGTCGATGATGAACACGCAGGACTGGCACGCGGCGTGGGATCATGCGCAGGACGCGACGGACGCGCTCAGAGTGGCCCTGAGTGACTTGGGGGCCGGGGCGTCTCAGATCATGCACCTGCGTCCGCTGGTGACCCGTAGGGGGACGGCCTGGGTAGACGTGGGTCAGTTGCCCGCCGATCTGGCCGTGAAGCTGGCGGAAGTGATCCGGGTCGGGAGCCTCGACGACATCGGTCGCTCATGAGTCAGCAGGCTGCATACACGCCCGAGGAGTTGAGCCCGGACGAGACGATGGCCGCGCTGTATCGGCTCGCTCTGAGTATCGCCGCTGAGAACGGCTCGACCATCACCACGGGTGCTCGGGGTTTGGGGCCCTATGCGTTCATGGCGGAGGTTCGACGTCGTGGGGTGGCAGTCCGCTTTCTCAACGCCCCTCAGTGACTGCGTCATGGACCGACCCGCGTTATCGGCCCATGGTCGAGTTCTTCGACAGGTATATAGACAAGGTCGCCGTGAGCCGGAAGACCCATTGCCAGGTCTGCTACGGCGTCCGTTGTTGCATGGTGGTCGATCACAGTACGTGGCACGTATACGACTACTGGACGTGCGACTGCGACGTGTGACGGGCCGCCGTGACCGTCCGCCCTCGATACTCCCGCTCTTTCCACAGTCGCGGCGGCGCGATGTGGCAGGAGCGGGCCTCATTCCCCCGACCGGACAACCGCGAGTAGGGACAGGTCGTGTTCCTTTGCTGAGAAGACGTGCTCAGGCTCCCGGCCCGGTCCGCCCCCAACCGGGGTGCTGCCCTGCGCAGTGAGGGAACCGCTTCGGACCCAGAGGAAGCCGAAGCACCCAGACGGCGCGGGGACCGCTTCCCCGCAGGCCTGGCGAAGGGATAGGCACGATGAGCGCAGTCCCCGAATTCGAGTTCCGCACGTCCAGTGCATGCAAGTACGACAACAACAACAAGTTGTGCGTTGAGGTGGCGACCAACGTTCCCGGTACGGTCGCGGTGCGCAACTCCGCGACGGGTCAGACGGTCGAGTTCACCACCGTGGAGTGGGCGGACTTCCTTCCGGGTGCCAAGCTGGGGGAGTTCGACGTCACGGCGTAGGGAGTCCTCATGCAGCAGTGCCCCTTGTGCGGCGGTAGCACGGAGCGTGATCCCGAGCACTCGACGGTGATGCGGTGCATGTCGTGCTGGGAAGTGTGGACACTGCCGCTTGATCAACGGTGCCGAGGCGTGGGGCGCGGCACATTCGCCCCCGCTCTGCGCCTGTTGGAGGAGTACCGGGACTTGAACCGCTGACCAAGCAAAGGAACGCCCCTGCCGAATACGGCAGGGGCGCTCTTGATTTGATTCGAGCGGTTCAGAGCAACGCCATGAACGGGTTGGAAGTGGAGAGCGGTTCCGACCGCTTCACCGGTTCGGGTGCCTGCCCCGGGGCTTGCTTGGGTGTCGGGCGGTAGGCGTCGAGATGGACGACCGTGGCGCGGTTTCCTTCACTCTCCGCGCTGGCCGGCTGGGCCTCTGTGTAATGGGAACTGTCCCGGTTCCGGGCGGTGGCGGGATCGGCCGGCGTCGGCGTCCGAGAATGGGAGGCCGGTTCCTGCGGATGCGGTGAACTGTCCCCGCGGAGCGTGAAAACGGTCGCCGGTCGGCCCGTCTTCCCCGACCTCTCGACGGTGACGACGATTCCGGGCAGTGCCTTGACCTCTTCGGCGCTCGCTCCCACGTACGGGAGGACCTGAGAGGAAGTGGCCCGTCCCCCGTTGAGTTCGATCCGGGCCCGGACCTTGTCCGTGAGACTGGCCGGTTGCCGCTTCGCCCTGGGGGCATCGGCCCCCTTACTGATCCGGACAGCATCCTGGACCGAGCGGCGCACGAGCGAGAACGCGGCTCCCAGCATTTCGTCCGTGATGGTCTCAGAGCATTCGGCGGCGGCCAGGCAACCTGCGACCCTGAGTGTCTGCTCGGCGGTGCGCTCGATGAACACGGCCTGTGCTTCGGGCAGGGTCTCGCCGAGGACGCGCGCGTAGCGGCGCACGATGCGCCACAGCGGGCGGGCCGCCTCGGAGAGGGTCAGGACGCGGGGCCGGACGGTGGCCCATGCGTAGGCGTCGGCCAGTTCAGAACCGTCCACCTTCGGCAGGCTCACCCGGTCATCGTCGAGCATCGGGACGGAGCCGAGGAGGAACGGGAGGATGCGGTTGTAGGAGCCTCCGGCGGCGTCCGACTGGCCGACGTATTTTTCCCAGTCGGACGGCGTGATGTGGGAGTGCAGCACCATGGCAGGGTCGCGGACCTCCTGGGCCTCTTCCTTGGTGGTGTTGCGGAGTGTCGTCCCGTCCCACGCGGCCCGGAGCTTGGTCGTGAACGACGGATCACGCTTGACCCGCTTCAGGATCTCTGTCCATTCCTCTTCCACCACCAGGGCCCGCACATCCCGACCCCGTTCGGTTTCCGTGGTCGCCTCCTGTTGTTCCCAAAGGTGGTTGACCAGACTCGCCCCGGACGTGATCCCCGATGTGGTGTGGGTTGCCAGGAAGCGGCCCAAGGCCGGGTCCAACAGGTGCTGAGCGGCTCGGAGCGCCGTTCCCTTACCCCGGCCCGTCCCTGCTACCAGGGCCGACCACAGGAGTACAGGCCGGGCGGAGCCACGGGATGACACCTTGGCCGTGCCGCCGATCGCGGCCGACCACATGGACAGCGCGGCGACGTATACCCCGAGCGCGTCCGTTTCGAGATACGGGGCAATGCGCTGGACGGCGCGGCCGATCGGGCCGTAGAAGACAGGTGTGCTCATGCTGCTTTCGCTTCCCTGGAGTTGCTTCGGTCACGGGGGACGACGGACCGCCAACGGCCCCCGTCCTTTGTCTGAAAGTTGGGTTCCTTGGCCGTCCTGCGCAACAGGGGCAGCATGTCGCCCCCATCCGCCGGAATGATCACGGCGGTACAGCGGGTCACCTTGTCCGTGGGCACGTGGCGCCGTGCGGCGGCCACCGACAGCGGGTCACTGCTCACGACCCCTGTCCGCTCCCTGCCCCGAGGTGTGGTCCAGGTGACCCAAGAACCGGGGGTGCAGTCCCCCTTGGACGGCTTCGACTCCGCCCCGTATCCCTTCGCGTTCTTCCACACACTCAGGTCACGGGGCCCGGGGTGACGGCCGCACGTGGCAGCCGTCACCAGGGGCGCGGCATTCAGGCCGCTACCGCTTTTCCCTCCAACACATCCTTGTGAGCCAGGATGTACGCGTGCTTCACATGCATCGGGAGTCGCCCACGCGTGGGCACGGTGTAGCCCTGGGCCACGGCCCATCGGCGGACGGCCTTGTTGCGTTCACGCTCGGACATGACCCTGGGCCCCACCTTGGCAGGCTCCGGAAGCGGGTCACCACCGACCAACTCCCCCACCAGTACAGCCGACTTGAAACGGCCAGGCTCCCGTACGTCCATGCACGGAATGCCACGCTCGGCGGCATCCCTCAGCTTCGTACCGTTACGTTCGCCACCCTCTCCCAGGACCAGTAGGACAGTGCTCTCGTCCGCACGCCCAACTACCTCGTAACCCATGTTCCGCAGTGCCGCACGGGCCGACTCCCAGTCATAGCCGGGTACCTCACCAGCCAGCATCACGGACCGCACAGGTTCAGACTCGATCGCTTCTTCGCTCACGTCGTCCTCTTGGTGCTCCACCTCAGCATCCGTCGCCACCACGGCCACGGGTTCAGGTTCGACCACAACAGGGGCGGACTCATCAGCCGGTGCAGGATCGGGTTCCGCCACCACTCCCCCCGATGGCACCCCCAACGCATCCACGAGATAGCGACCAAAGACGACGTTGTGTTCCAGGCACAGGTCCCATGAATGGCGCCCCAGTGTCAGTGTGTCCGTCGCGTCTTCCTCGGAACCGTCACGCGCTATGTGGGCATCGCACAGAACCTTTTCCACGGGCATGAGCACTGTCTTACGCATAGCGCGGGATCCTTTGATTCGAGTCGGTCCGAGTTAAGTCGTTGCGCGGCCGGAGCGTTGCTCTGACGGCCATCCGCTCATGTCGCTGCGGTGCAAGATCAACCCTGCCCTTCCCGAATCACGAAACAGTAACACACAGATAACTGAATCATTACTCTCAGGAATGCACGAACGGGGGTAACGCCTTAGATGATTCGAATAGGACCCACCGGGGGTGCCTTCCTTCCATCGTGTACGGGTATCAAATTACCGAGAATTCGGCGCGAATGTCGATTCCCCTCCACTTGCGACGCCGGACAGCAACCGTAAAGGTAAAAACTGTAGCCCAGAACCCCGTATTTAAGTCTTCATTTCGGCCTCAAGGTAAAAACTGCTGAGGGTGGTGTCACGAAAGCAGAGAAAAGACACCTAGTGCTTGGTTTTTCGTCACTCACGGTCTGCGGCCGGCTGGGGCCCTGACCTACCGAGCGTGAAAGAAACGGTCCCCTCCGCCGTGCGCAGAGGGGACCGAAGCAATGAACCCATCAAGCCGCGGTGACCCATTCCACGGCGGCCTTGACGATTCCCCTCGTCGGCTTGGACTCATCAAAGGTGTTGTCAGCCTTCTTCGTGTCCAGCTCGGGGTATCGCACGATCTTGCCGCCGTACAGGTGGAGAGTGTCGATGTAGTCGGCCCGGTATCGCTCCGACTGGCCCTCACGGAAGCCCCTGAACTGGCTGGCGTATGTACTGAACTCCGAATGTCCGGCCACGATGTCCACACCCTTTGGCATGGCCGTGGTCGTCAGAATGACGAAGCCAGCCAGGCGGGCAACAACACCGTTCGCGGTCACACCCCCTTCGCCGTATGCCGCAGCGTTGGCAACGGCCGGATGCTCGATGAGATACCGCTTCACGCGGGGCGAGACGACCACGTACCGGCCTGCCGGGGTGTCGTTGTCGTCCAGGGCCAGCATCATGTCCAGGATGGCGCTGTAGAGCGCCTGCGGGGCCGTGGCTGCCGTCGCCTTGACGTTCGGCAGAGCCGTGGCGCCCTTCGCGATGATGTCGCCCATGAAGGTGTCGGCCTCACGTGCAAGGGACCGGATCATCTGCTGATTAATCGGGGAGTTGAGATTACCGCTAACGACCTGGATGCGCTCGGCGTCCTCAATGAGCACCTGAAGGTACTTCGCCTCAGTAATCGGAAGCTTCTGATCAACGGTCTCCGGCCGCTGGGCGGTCATACCGTCGGGCAGCTTGTAGTCACCGACCGAGGGCCGCAGAAGGCTATTGATGTGGACTACATCGCCCTGCTTAGTGATGTCTCCCTCATACTTATTGTTGGAGACGATCGGCGAAGCCCAGACCAGTAGCGGATCGAACTGGGTCAGTAGATCAGCGTTCCAAATTTCCGGAACGAAGGTGTGAGTAGCAGGGTTCTGGTAGGCAAAGGTCATATAGGTACTCCTGATCAGCGCTTACGGACATCAAGGGAAACGCGCGGGGGCTGTTGCGCTCGGTCGCCACTGCGGTGGAAACCGGCGCCAACGAGCGAGGCGAACTCCGATGGCCGTGCAGGAATCATCGGAGCCAGTGCCTTCGCGATGGCCTCGGCCGAGGGGGTGCCGTCCTCCCCGAGGAGCTTGGACGTATCCAGGTACTCAGTGAATCCATCGCCGAGCGTGACACCGGACTGAGCCGCCTGAGCCCTGAACTCTGCCTTGGCCAGCTTGGCGGCATACTCTCGCTGAACATCGGCACGGACCGCATGGGAAGGGTCGGTCGGCACGGCGGTCTGGTAATGGGAATCGGTCTGGGCGTCGCTCACAGGCGACACCTCCTAATCAATTGTTCGGCTTGTATCAGGACTGAGAGACGCCTTCACGGAGGAGGGCATCAATGGCCGTCGCCTTGCGGCGGTGTTCGGTGTCGTCTTCGGTCAGCAGGGACAGCAGCGGCGTGCACAGATGGCGGGATGCCTGGACGAGAGTGCGGAGACTCGGGGTGGTCTCGCCGGACTCCCACCGGTAGACCGTGGACGGGGCGACAACCATTTCGTCGGCCAGCTCCTCAACGGACAGACCGAGAGTGAGACGACGGGCAGCGAAAGCATGACGATCAAACATGGGGCACTCCTCGCGATTACTCGCTTCGATGCGATTCATTTGGCACAAAAAGGGGCCCCGGCGTCAGACGATGCCGGGGCCCCGAGGCCTCTTCACTATTAATGTCGGTGTCTCTGCCGCACTCAGGGGACGCTACATCGGAGTGTTCTCTCACACAGTATGTAGGTGTTACCTCTTGAGATACGTGCGGTAGGCCTCAAAGATGAGGCACATATCACGAGTAGAGGCTTCGCCCGGAGATCTCATGGCCACCGAACCTGTGTGAGGTGGAGAGACGCAAACTCTGTATCTGATTCAGTGTCAAGTCATGACAGAGCAAGGCCGCCCCCTTCAAGGGACCGGCCCTGGCTGATCTAACTTATGAATCTCTTCCGGGGCTCCTACAGCCCGCCCCGGCCTGAACCTCCTATTTAAGAAGGGGCGTAGGGCCCGCCCTTGGTATCAGGCCGCCGAAGCCACGGTTTCGTTAACGCTCTGGTCCGTGCGCAGCCGCAAGGACTCCACCCACGCGCCGGAGTGGAACGGTCCCCCGCCCCTGGCGATGTTGTCGCACTCCGCTTCCCAGCGCTCAGCGTCGCCCGGCGTGCGGAACATCCAGTCACCGTGGCCACCGTCCCAGGGGATGTTGTGCCCGTGGGTAGCGCACTCCTCCCGCCGTTTCCGTGAGGGCGCGTCCATCGCGGCCACTGTGGAAGGGATGAGCAGGCAGCGGGCCGTGGAGGAGGGCGCGAGTAGTCCCGAGTTGATCAAGTTGCATCGCGCCTGCCGATAACGGCTCGCGTGAAAGGGCTCCCCGTTCTCCTTGGTCAAGATCAATTCCAACTCGCCGGAGCGGAGCGGCGCGTGTCCGCCACGCTGCATCCGATCTAGCGCCAAGAGCCACATGCGCAATTCCAGGTGCAGTACAGCGCTCCCGATCGCGGGGTTCGAGTGCTCCGGCCGGTAGACCTTGGCGAACCGGTAACTCACTTCGTCCCCTGCTCGTCCAGCCAGCGGTCAAGGTCATTGGGGCGACACCGAAGGGCCTGCCCCACCTTCCGGAAGGGGATCTCCTTGCGCTTCCAGTTCCCGTACACCCAGGACTCAGGGACGTTCAGGTAGTCGGCTACATCATCAACGGTCATCAGCTTCGCCAAAGGTTCCTCCGAGAAAAGAAAACCCCCGATGGCCTCGGGGGCGTGGTCATGCGGGGTGCGGAAGAGCCGGGGTTACTCAGCACCTCCCGCTTCCGGCATGGAGTCGAGTGCGGCCCTGGCCTTGTCGGTCAGCTCCCCGCCGGCCTTGCCAGTGAGGGAACTCAAGTACCCGTCCCTGCGCGCCTTCTTTAGGTGGTCCCGCACGGTCTCCGGGCGACGCTCAATCAGCCGCGCCAGCCAGTCAACGGGACGGGTTGCCCCGGTGTTCGCCATATGGACGTACACGGTCGAGAGCGCCACGAGGTAAGGAGCCGAGACTCCTTGGTCCGCAAGCAACCGCCCAGCCCCCTTGCCTGATTCCTCAATGGCCTGGGTGATCTCTCGCGCCTGCTCTTCGATGCTCGGAGCGTGTTCCTGTACCGCGCGTACAGCGTCGGTGAGATCGAGCCTGCGGAGCACCGTCGTGGAAATCCCGCGTGCTACGTCCCGGGCGGGGGCGTCCTTCGCCTGCTCGATGGTGATGCGCTGCGGGCCACCGGTTACCGGTCCGGTCGGCCACCACATGCGGATGTCCCACGCTCCCTGGTGCTGGGTGATCTCGAAGCCATTCTCATATGCCATGGCAAAGAAGGTACCACAGACGGTGGTCCACCTTCGGTTGACAACCCTGGGTGGACCATGTGCATCCTGATCAGGAGCGGGTCGGCCCAAACCGGGGGTGGGCCCATCTGCATGAGAAAGGGCAGCTCAGACGTGGCAAGGGCATGGGTGACGAGGTCAACGGACGACCCGAAGAAGTGGACCACCTACTGGTATGACCCCGACGGCAAGCAGCGACAAAAGTCCTTCGCGACCAAGACGCGCGCCGACGATCACCGCAAGCGGAAAGAGCGGGAGCTAGACGCGGGGACGTACCTGGACGACAAGTTGGGCAAGCAACCCGTAACGGCGGTTTGGGAGCAGTGGACCAATCAAAGGAAGCTGGAGAACAGCACTAAGAAGCAGTACCGCTCGATCCAGAACACGACGCTCGCCCCTTTCTTCAAGGCGCGCTCCATCGTGTCCCTGAAAGTGGCAGACATTGAGCAATGGCTCTTGTGGATGGAGCATGACCGCAAGCTCTCCGCCCGAACTCGCCGTCAACGATTCTCGTTCTTCTCGGGAATGATGGACTGGGCCGTCGTCAACGAAATCATCGGACGCAATCCGTGCAAGAAAGTCCGGCACGCAGGGAGCCGCGCCAAGGAGATACGAGAGCACAAGACCAATGCCCGCCGTCTCACGACGCGGGAGGTGTTGGCCATGCTCGATGGAGCCCCTGCCCGCTACCGGGCGATGCTTTGGCTGATGGCCGGATGCGGGCTTCGTATCGGTGAGGCCATGGCGGTCTCTCGGGATCAGATCGACTTCAAGGACGAGGTCCTGCGCGTGGACTTTCAGATCGCAGAGGACGGCGCATCCGAATCAGGGAAGAACAGTGCGCTACAGCGACGGCACATCAAGGCTCGCGATGAGGAGGAGCCAGGCCGTATCGTGCCGCTTCCTCCCAACGTCGCCTTTGAGCTGCGTCGGCACATCAAGAACCACGGGGTGTGGGGACCGGAGGGGCTGCTCTTCCCCAACGTGACGCGCACGGGATACCTGTACGCCTCGTACTTCTACCGTCAGATCTGGATGGTGGCCCTGAGCAAGGGTGCAGTGCCCTACTGCAAGCCACACTCGATGCGGCACTACTACGGGTCTCGGCTGCTCTACGCGGGCGTCCCTGAGAACGACGTGGCCGACTGGATGGGACACAGCAGCACGGACGTGCTCCGCGAGCATTACCACTACATCTTCGAAGGGGCCGAGCAGCGCGGACGCGCAGCCATCGCGAGCATGCTGACCCCCGACGCGGACGATCCCACCGAGGGGGATGCGGTCGCCTGATCTACCCCACACGAAAGGCCCCCGGCATCACGCCGGGGGCCTTGTCGTTTGTACAGGTCAGCCCACGTCTACGGGCTAGTTCTAGCCCAGGATTTCCCCAGCATGACGCCCAGGAACAGCCCGGAACGGACCCGAACGGGCCGGAAGCGACAGCCGCTCCGCGATCGCCCTAGAAGGCGGTCTGAGCTGCGAAAACCCTGCTACGGCAGGTTCCTCGACATCACGATGCGCTGAACCTGATTCGTGCCTTCATAAATCTGGGTGATCTTCGCGTCGCGCATCATGCGCTCCACCGGGTAGTCGCGGGTGTAGCCGTAGCCGCCGAGGAGCTGGACGGCGTCGGTGGTGACCTCCATCGCGACGTCGGAGGCGAAGCACTTGGCGGCGGCGCCGAAGAACGTCAGGTCGGCGTCGAGGCGCTCGGACTTGGCGGCGGCCGCGTACGTGAGCTGGCGGGCCGCCTCCAGCTTCATGGCCATGTCGGCCAGCATGAACTGGATGCCTTGGAAGTCGGCGATCGGCTTGCCGAACTGCTTGCGCTCCTGGACGTAGCCCTTGGCGTAGTCGAGGGCGCCCTGCGCGATGCCGAGGGCCTGGGCCGCGATGGTGATGCGGGTGTGGTCCAGGGTCTTCATCGCGGTCGCGAAGCCCGTGCCCTCCTCGCCGATCATGCGGTCGAGGGGGATGCGGACGTTGTCGAGGTAGACCTCGCGGGTCGGCGAGCCCTTGATGCCGAGCTTCTTCTCGGGGGCGCCGAAGGAGACGCCCTCGTCGGACTTCTCGACGACGAAGGCGCTGATGCCCTTCGAGCGCTTCTCGGGGTCGGTCACGGCCATGACCGTGTAGTACTCGCTCTCACCGGCGTTGGTGATCCAGCGCTTCACGCCGTTGAGGACCCAGAAGTCGCCGTCGCGCACGGCCTTGGTCTTCATGCCCGCCGCGTCGGAGCCGGCGTCCGGCTCGGAGAGGCAGTACGAGAACATGCCCTCGCCCTTGGCGAGCGGGCCCAGGTACTTCTTCTTCAGCTCCTCGGAGCCGGAGAGGATCACCGGGAGCGAGCCGAGCTTGTTGACGGCCGGGATGAGGGAGGAGGAGGCGCAGACCCGCGCGACCTCCTCGATCACGATGACGGTCGCCAGCGCGTCGGCGCCCGCGCCGCCGTACTCCTCCGGCACGTGCACGGCGTGCAGGTCGTTGGCGACCAGCGCGTCGTGCGCCTCCCTCGGGAAGCGCGCCTGCTCGTCGACCTCGGCCGCGAACGGGCCGATCTTCGCCTCGGCGAGCGAGCGGATGGCGTCGCGGAGCATGTCGTGCTCCTCGGACGGGCGGTACAGGTCGAAATCCGAGTTGCCAGCCGTTCCGGCCAAGGTCTCTCACTCCCCAAGGGACGCTAACTACCGTTAAGTAACCTAATTTTAGGGGGCCGGGGCGCCTCAGGCATACGTGAGCTTGGCGACAGCCCGGAAAACGGGCCTCGCCGGGGCCGGACTATGCTCGGGCAGCGCGTTTGTCGCCCGTAGCCACCCGCCTCCCGAGCCCGCACTTCCAGGAGCACCGCATGGCCCTCAAGATCACCGTGATCGGCACCGGATACCTCGGGGCCACCCATGCCGCGGCCATGGCGGAGCTCGGGTTCGAGGTGCTCGGGCTCGACGTGGTGCCCGAGAAGATCGAGATGCTGAGCCAGGGACGCGTACCGATGTACGAGCCCGGTCTTGAGGAGCTGCTGGGCAAGCACGTCGCCGGCATCGCGGGATCGAGCGGCCGGCTGCGCTTCACCACCTCCTGGGAGGAGGTCGGCGCCTTCGGCGATGTGCACTTCGTCTGCGTCAACACCCCGCAGAAGCACGGTGAGTACGCCTGTGACATGAGCTATGTCGACGCCGCCTTCGGCTCGCTCGCCCCGCATCTGCGCGCCGGCGCGCTCGTCGTGGGCAAGTCCACGGTGCCGGTCGGCTCGGCGGCCCGGCTCGCGGCGGTGCTGCCCGAGGGCGTGGAGCTGGCGTGGAACCCGGAGTTCCTGCGTGAGGGCTTCGCCGTCGACGACACCCTGCACCCGGACCGGCTCGTGGTCGGCGTCGAGAGCGAGCACGCCGAGAAGCTGCTTCGCGAGGTGTACGCGGGGCCCATCGGCGAGGGCTCGCCGTTCGTGGTGACCGACTTCCCCACCGCCGAGCTGGTCAAGACCGCCGCCAACTCCTTCCTCGCCACCAAGATCTCCTTCATCAACGCCATGGCCGAGGTGTGCGAGGCCGCCGACGGTGACGTGGTGAAGCTCGCCGAGGCGCTCGGCCACGACGAGCGCATCGGGAAGAAGTTCCTGCGGGCCGGCATCGGCTTCGGCGGGGGCTGCCTGCCCAAGGACATCCGGGCGTTCATGGCGCGCGCCGGCGAGCTCGGCGCCGACCAGGCGCTGACCTTCCTGCGCGAGGTCGACTCGGTCAACATGCGCCGCCGCGGCCACATGGTGGAGCTGGCCCGTGAGGCGGTGGGCGGCGAGACCTTCCTCGGCAAGCGCGTCGCGGTGCTCGGTGCCACCTTCAAGCCCGACTCCGACGACGTCCGCGACTCCCCCGCGCTCAACGTCGCCGGGCAAATCCACCTCCAGGGCGGCCAGGTCACGGTGTACGACCCGAAGGGCATGGACAACGCCCGCCGCCTCTTCCCGACGCTCGGGTACGCGCCGACCGCGCTCGACGCGGTACGCGGCGCCGACGTCGTCCTGCACCTCACCGAGTGGCGCGAGTTCCGCGACCTCGACCCCGCCGAGCTGGCCGGGGCCACGGCCTCCCGCATCATCCTGGACGGGCGCAACGCGCTCGACCCGGCGACGTGGCGGGACGCGGGCTGGACCTACCGCGCGATGGGGCGCCCGCGGGCCTGACCCTGCTGTCCGGTGGGCCCGACCTCCCGTGCGTCAGGGTCCGTCGAGTTCCTCGATGGTGGCGCCCGACGGGGCCCTGCGGGTCGCCGTCGCCCGGGCCGTGAACTCCGCGTCCCGCACCACGCGCACGAGGTTGTCCCAGGTCAGCGCCGCGATCTCGGTCTCGGTCCAGCCCCGGTCGAGGAGCTCCGCGATCAGATTCGGATAGCACGAGGCGTCTTCGAGGCCCGTGGTGCGCGGGGCGCCGGTGCTCAGACCGTACGTTCCCGAGAGACCCACATGGCCCGGGCCCGCCACGTCCCGTACCCGCTCGATGTGATCGGCGACATCCCGTACGGAGACGGTGGAGCCGCTGCGTTCGATCTGCTCGGGGGCGAAGCTCACCAGACACACTCCGCCGTGCGCCCCGAGCTCGGCGAGCAGCTCGTCGGCGGCGTTCAGCGGATGCCGGGTGAGCGAGGCCGCCGCCGAACGCGAGAGCAGCGCCGGTGCCGTGGACGCGTCGAGCGTGCGGCGCCAGGTGCCCTCGGTGGAGCCGGAGAGGTCGAGCAGTATCCCCAGCCTGTTCGCCTCACGCACCACTTCCAGGCCGAAGCGGGACAGGCCCGGCTCGGTCCAGCGGGTGCCCGGGCTCAGGGCGAGAGCCCGTACACCCAGGACGTGGTACGAGCGCAGGGTGCCGAGCGAGTCGCCCAGCGCGTGTGCGGTGACCGGGCCGAGGAACGAGGCGATACGGCCGCAGTTGCGGGCGTCGGCGAGGTCGCCCGCGGTCAGTGCGAGGCGCAGCCACTGGGGGCAGGAGGCGATCAGCGAGCGGATCCGGTCGAGGCGCTCCAGGGTGGCGCCGGCCGGGTCGGTGATGTCGGTGTCGTCGGTCAGCGCCCAGAACTGCGCACCGACCCCGCCGGCCCGCAGCCGCGGGATGTCCGTGTCGAGCGCGCTCTCGCCGACCTCCAGGTCGTGCCAGGGGGTCAGTGCGAGCGCCTTCGCCAGGGTGTTGTGCCCGTCGGCCACGGGGTGCGCGGCGAGCAGCGCGCGGGCGCGGTCCAGGCCGTCGTCGTCGCCGAGCGGTGGGGGCTCGGGTACGGAGGCCGGCGCTGAGGTCGGCTGATCGAGTTCGCCGATCGCCGAGGTGTTCTGGGGGTCGTCCTGCAGATCTGCCATGACGGGCTCCCGGGATCGGCGGTGACGGCAGTATCGCCACGGTTTCATGAGGGGGCGGTGGGGGCGCTCCGAACGGTGCGTTCGGGGGACCCCGGTGTTCTTGGCACCCCGTGGTGGCCCCGCCCCGGGGGGCTTCCCACCCACCCACCCGCGCGGCTACTTGAGAGTGCAGCCCCCCGGGCTCCGCCCCAGACCCCGATCGCGCCTTAAAAGGGCGCTCGTCCTCAAACTCCCCCAAGGCCTTAAGGGCCAGGGGCCCCCATGACCGGCTGAGGATGCCTCCCCTGAGCACCCTGGCAAGGGAAACCCGCCAGGGGCGCGGGGAACTGCGCGACCAGCCGCCCACCGGGGCCGCACGCCGAAAACCGGGCCCCGGGGTCCCGCGCCGGACGGACTGAAGATGTGCGTGCCGCCCGGCACCGAGTAGTTCAGGGGCGCGGGGAACTGCGCGACCAGCGCCCACCGGGCCGCACGCCGAAAACCGGGCCCCGGGGTCCCGCGCCGGACGGGCTGAAGATGTGCGTGCCGCCCGGCACCGAGTAGTTCAGGGGCGCGGGGAACTGCGC
>NZ_JBEZKW010000095.1:0-20950 GCF_040651795.1 Streptomyces sp. NPDC048361 | reverse complement strand
GCGCGTCCCTCGACTACGCCAACATCATGACGTACGACATGCACGGCGCCTGGAACGCGACGGCTGACGAGCCGGCCCGGCCCGAACGGGTGACGGAAACGTGGCACCGCCGGTGGCTCCGGGACGGTTCGCGACTGCTACCCGCAGCCGTTCCGGTGAACGAGAGGGCGGGTCAGCACCAGCGGGGCACCGGGCCGATGTTGTCGACGTAGTACGCGGAACCCCACGCCCAGGTGCCGTCGGTGAGCAGATACCAGCGGTCGTTCCCGTTGACCCGGTCGCCGCCGGTCTTGCAGAAGATGTGCACGATCGAGCCGTACGCCGCCTTGCCGACGATCCTGCTGCTCCGGGTGGGCCGGTCGCGCAGGATCAGGCCGGACTTGGCGGTGACGCGGCCCTTGTAGTCGCCGCGTGCGGACTCCTCCGCGGCGGCGGTCTGCGCCGTGGCGAGAACGGCCACGGCGCCGGTGGCGACACACAGGCCAAGGGTGGCGAGGGGGGAGCGCAGGAACATGGTGCCTCCTGTGAAAGGGGCGGGGCCGCGGGTGAACGACCCTCAATTCGCTTGCCTCACACTAAATTCGCACCTTGAGGATCGCAAAGCGTGACGGCGCGTCACTCGGGGTGCGCGGCCGCCTCGCCGTCGGGCCCGGGCAGGCCGACGACCTCGGGCAGTTCGAGCCGGGCCACCGCTCCGCCGTCCGGGGCGTTGCCGAAGCTCAGCTTCGCGCCGATCACCGCCGCCTGCCCCGCCGCGATGGTCAGGCCGAGCCCGTGCCCCTTGGTCCCCGCGTCGGTGCGGAAGCGCTGGGGCCCGTGGTCGAGAAGATAGGCCGGATAGCCCCCGCCGTGGTCCCGCACGGTGATGACCGGGCCGCGCACCGTCAGCTCGACCGGGGCCCTGCCGTGTTTGTGCGCGTTGGCGAGCAGGTTGCCGACCACCCGCTCAAGGCGCCGTTTGTCCGTCTCCACGCAGGCGTCCCGCACCACCGTGAGGGTGGTCTCGCCGGTCCCCGACGCGGCCGACGCGCGCACCACCCGCTCCACCACCGGGGTCAGTTGCTCCAGGTCCAGGTCGACCCGTTCGCCGCCCGCGTCGAGACGGGAGATCTCCAGGAGGTCCTCGGTGAGCGAGCGCATTGCCTTCACGCGGTCGCGCACCAGCTCGGCCGGACGTCCTTCGGGCAGCAGCTCGGCGGCGGCGTGCAGTCCGGTCAGCGGGGTGCGCAGCTCATGGGCGACATCGGCGGTGAAGCGCTGCTCGCTGAGGAGTTTGCCCTGGAGAGTGGAGGCCATCGTGTCGAGGGCGCCGGCCACCGTGGCCACCTCGTCCTGGGGACGCGAGGGGTCCTTGGTACGGGGGTCGTTGACCCGCGCGTCGAGGTCGCCCGCGTCGATCCGGCGGGCCACGGTCGCCGTCTGGTGCAGGCGCCGGGTGATCCTGGTGACCGCGAAGACGCCGACGAGGAGGGTGGCTCCGATGGCCAGGATCGACGAGCCGAGGATGGCCTTGTCGAGGCCGTTGATGGTGCGGGCGCTCTGCGTGTAGTCGATCTCGGCGGCGAGTGCCCTGCCGTCGGCGGGGCCCGCCGCCCACATGGTGGGGCGGCCGTGGTCGTCGTCGACGAGGGTGCCGCGCCTGCCGGAGACGGCGAGCGCGCGCAGCGAGCCGGGCAGTTCCGGCGGGTCGATGCCGGCGCCGGGCGGCAGCTGCTCGCCCGCCTCGTACATCCGGGTGACGTCGGTGAGCCGGTCGAGCGCCTTGCCGCGGGCCTCGCCGACGGTCTGCCGGGTCACCGAGACGTGCACCAGGACGCCGAGCAGCGAGGCGAGCGCGCAGCACATCACCATGATGAAGACGGCGGACTTCCAGGTGAGCGTCGCCGTCCAGGCGGGGAGCGGCATGCGGGCGGGGCGTGGTATCCGCGGGAGTCTCATGGGGTCGCCGCCGTAGGGGTGGCCGACGGGCTCGCCGTCGGCGGCTTCTTCTTCGGCGACGGCTGCCCGGCGCCGGAGGGCACGGGATGCTTGCCGCCCGGGGTGTCGCCGGACTTGCGGCGCACGATCTCGTCCCGGGTGGGCAGCATCGCCCGCTGGTGGTCGTCCCAGGACCACGCGGTGCGGTACTCGTACCCGGGCATCCCCGCCGACACCGACCGCAGGATCACGTCGCGGCCCGCCAGGTCGACGCTGATGATCTGGTCGACGGTGGACATGATGCGGATGAGCCCGCCGTCCGGGGCCGGCATGTAGCAGCGCACCGCGAGCTCCTGGTCCGGCATGCGGATGCCCAGGATCAGCTCGTCCTTCCCATCCCCGTTCAGGTCGCGGTAGTACGGCTTGAGCACGGGGCAGCTGCCCGGCTTCTGCTTGCAGGTGGCGAGCTGGCGAACCGTTTCGTCGTACAGGCCGTCGCTGCCGCTGTAGGTGCTGGGGTGCGCCTTCACCTCGGCCTGCACCACGGCGACCGGGTCGAGCTTGCGCACATCGCCGCCGGACACCTTGATCCCGGGCACCTGCTCGGTGTCGGTCTCGCCGTAGTCGTTGGGGGTCGCGGACGCGGGCGGCAGTCCGGGCCACAGATGGATGGGGCCGATGGCCGCGGGCGTCGCCCCCGAACTCTTCAGATGCCCCGCCCCGCCGCAGCCGGACAGCAGCACGGCACCCGCTGCGGTCAGCAGGGGTGCCAGCAGTGCGATGCGGCGGTGGCGGGTCAAGGTGCTCCTGTCGTGCGGGAACCCCAGGCTATTTCACCCTCCGCCGCGGCTTCGCCGGAGCCCCGGCGGTGTGCGGCCGGTCCGGCCGGTTACGCGACCGCGTACGCCGCCGGTCCGGCCGGTTACCGGGTTCGGTCCGACGCTACCCGGGTGCGATCCGACGCGTACCCGGGTGTGGTCCGACGCGTAATCGGGTCCGGTCCTGCGCGTACCCGGGTGTGGTCCGACGCGTAATCGGGTCCGGTTCTGCGCGTACCCGGGTGCGATCGACGCGTAATCGGGCCGGTCCGGCCGCCCAACCGGGTCCGGCTCGGCGCCCAGCCGGGTCCGGCCCGGCCGCGTAATCCGGTTACGGCCCGGACCGGCCTAACCGGCCCGGACGAGGTCGGCGTAGAAGATGATGTTGGCCGAGCGGTGACCGTCCTTGACGGGGCCCCCGCAGGTGATCAGGCGGAGCTCGGGACGATCGGTCGTTCCGTACACCTTATGCGTGGGGAAGTCCTTTTTCTCGACCTGCTCGGTCTCCCTGATCCGGAACACCGCGGTCGAGCCGTCTGCCCGGCCGACCTCGATGACGTCGCCGACCTTCATGTCCTTGACGTTCCGCAGCAGCGCCGGGCCCCGTGCCGTGTCGTAGTGCGCAACCAGGACCGAGGCCCCCTTCTCGCCCGGCGTGACGCTGCCGGTGTACCAGCCCGCCTGTTGGGCCCGGTCCACCGGTGGGACCTCCAGCTCCTGTGCGGAGTCCACCCCGAGCCGCAGCACCGGGCTCGCGTCGACCCCGGCGGAGGGGATGACGAGCCGGGTCGGCTCGGCGGCCCTCAGCGGGCCGACGGCCGCCTCGGTTCGGGGGACAGCGGCGTTCTGCATCCGGACGTCCGGGGCCTTGGCCACCGGGTCCGGGGTGCAGGCCATGATCCCGCCGCCGACGGTGAGGGCGAGCACGGAGGCGGCCGCGATCCTGGCGGTTCGGGGCATGGTAGGAGTCGTCATGCCTACGACGCTAAATGTCCGTCATTGCGGCATTGCCGCGCATGCGTAACAGTGCGCCATAGATCGGCCGACGATGCGGCGCGCCCTACTGCTGGTACGGGTTCTGCTGGTACGGGTTCTGGCCCTGCGGCTGGCCCGGCTGCGGCTGGCCGTACGGCTGCGGTGCCGGCTGTGCGAGCAGCCCCTCGGCCTGCTCCTTGGTGATCTGCTGCTGAAGACCGCAGAAGGTGCACTGCGTGCGGAACTTCGTCGAGATCGGGAACAGCGGAACGAAGAACAGCGTGAACTTCGTGACGGCCTTGCGCAGCGCGTGCGCCGCCGGGTTGCCGCAGTTGCCGCACACGAGCGTGAGCATCGCGAGCTGTTGGAGATAGCCGCGGGTGCCGAAGATGATCATTGAGTGGTTCCCCTCCCGGATCCATTGGATGCGTCTCGCGCGTAAGTGTCGTGGCCATGACCGCCCTGCGTCCATCGCGGACGGGCACCACCGCGCCGTGACCACGCCCACCGCGCTTATTGCCTCACGGCCGACGGGCTGTTCCCATGGTCGAGGTGGGGTGATGGGGCATGGCAGGACTGCGGGTCACACCGGTACACCGGCACGGACAGGCGCGACTGTACGTCAGCCTCCCGGACGGGCGCGCCGCCGCCTGGTACGACCGCGACTCCGGCCGCGTCTCGCTGCTGCTCGACGACCACCGGGACGCGGTGCTCGCGGCGTTGCGCCCCTACGCCGTCGGCGAGCTCCTCGTCGGACCGCCGCCCGTGCCGACCGTCGCCGACCTCGCCCGGCTCGCCCTTCACCCCGACGACGACCTCGCGCCCAACCGGCCCGGCGAGGCGCTCCTGGGCGAGCTGGAGCGGCACGGCCCCGCCCACCGCTTCCGGGCCGACCCGAGGCGCCGCGCACTGGCCGCACAGGAACGGGCGGGCGCCGCGCTCGACGGGCTCGACGACGCCGGCTGGCACGTGCTGCACGCGGTCCCGCTGCCCGGCGGGGCCACCCTCGACCATCTGCTGGTGGGGCCCGGCGGAGTGCACACCGTGCGCTCCGTCGACGCGGACGGTCGGCGGGTCCGGATCGCCGACCCGTTGGTCACGGTGGGCCGCGCCGCCCCGGCGCCGCTGCTCCGCGAAGCCCGGCACCAGGCCGAACGCGCCGCCCTCGCCCTGACGGCGGCGGTACGGCCACTCCTGGTCCTGGTCGGCGCCGAACGGATCGAGCCGGGCCGCGCCGACGGTGTGAGCGTCCTGCGGGACAGCGAGATTCCCGACCTCGCCCGCCGGGGCGGCATCCTGAAACCGGCCGACGTCGAGTCGCTGTACTGGACGGCACGCGACCGCAGAACGTGGCAGCGCGTCTGAACCCCCCTGGGGCTTGGCGCCTACGGGGTGCGCCCCCTCTGTGCTCTGTGCATCAGCTCCACGTCAGCGCGTCAGCGCATCAGCTCCACGTCAGCGCGTCAGCGCATCAGCTCCACGTCAGCGCATCAGCTCCACGTCAGTGCGTCAGCTCTGCGCGTCACGCCTCCCGCAGCCGCTGCACCACCGCCCCCGCATGCCGCGTGGTCGCCCACTCGACCTCCGCGAGCAGCCCCACCGCCACCGCTCGGTACGCCACCTCGCCGAGCCCGGCCGCGACCGCCGTACCGCCCCCCTCGGCCGCGAGCGGCGCGAGCGCCCGGCCCGCCTCCACGCGCAGGGCGGCGGGCAGCGGGCTCGACACCACCGGCACGTCGTCGCCCGGCAGCACCAGGACGAGCGCGGTCGGCCGGGCCGGGCTCCCCGTGTGGCCGACCACCACGGCCTCGCGGGTGTCGGTGTGCCGCAGCTTGCGCCAGGTGCGGCGACCGGCCCGGTACGGGGCGTCGAGACGCTTGGCGACCAGCCCCTCGATGCCGCTCGCGGGCAGCGTCTCGTACCAGGTCAGCGCCGTCTCCGCCGACGTCGTCATCGGCACCGCCTGCAACGGCGGCCCGAGCGGAGCCAGGACCTCCACGAGCCGGTCACGCCGGTGCTCGTACGGCTCGGCCCGCAGATCGCGGCCGGCGTCGGCGAGCAGATCGAAGGCGGCGTAGGAGGCGGGCAGGCGGCGGGCCAGCAGCGGCGCCCTGGCCGCGGTCGCGGCGGCCCGGCGCTGGACCGCCGCGAAGTCGGTACGCCCCTGCGTCCACACCACCACCTCGCCGTCGAGCACCGTGCCCGGCGCCAACTCCCGTGCGGCGTCCGCCAGATCGGGGAACGCCGCGGTGACGATCCGCCCCGAACGCGCCTGCAGCAGGACCCGGTCCGCGTCGCGGAAGACCACCATCCGGTGCCCGTCGAACTTCGGCTCGTACGCCCACCCGGCGCCGCGCGGCAGCGTCCCCACCGCCTCCGCGAGGGCGACGGTGAGCGGGGGTCGCGGCCCACGGCCGCTCATGGCAGCCGGCCCGCCTCGTCGGGGTCCATCAGCGGTGCGAGCAGGTCACCGTCCCGTTCCACGCGGGCCGCGATGTCGCCGATCAGAAAGGTCAGGTCGTCCGGGGCTCCGCACGCCTCGACCTCGGCCCACGACACCGGTGCCGACACCGTCGGACGCTCCTTGGCGCGCACCGTGTACGGCGTCGCGGTGGTCTTGGCCGCCGCGTTCTGGCTGAAGTCGACGAACACCTTGCCGGGCCGCAGCGCCTTGGCCATCTTGTGCGTGACCAGCTCCGGAAGGGCCGCCTCGGCCTCCTTGGCCAGCACCTTCGCGTACGCCGACACCTGATCGGACGGGGTCGGCTCGAGCGACGCGAGCAGATGCAGCCCCTTGGAACCCGAGGTCTTCGCGTACGCCCGCAGCCCGTCCGCGGCCAGCCGGTCGCGCAGCCAGAGCGCCACCGCGCAGCACTCGACCACACTCGCGGGCGCGCCCGGATCGAGGTCGAGCACGAGGCGGTCCGCCTCGGCCGGGGCGTCCGCGCGCCACTGCGGGGTGTGGAACTCCACCACCAGGTTGGCCGCCCACATCAGGGTCGCGAGATCCGCCACCACCACCTGCCGGGCCGCCTTGTCCTCGGAGCGCGGCACCTCGGCGGTGTTCACCCAGGCGGGGGTGCCGGGCGGGGGATTCTTGGTGAAGAAACGCTGGCCCCCGGGCCCGTCGGGAAAGCGCAGGAACGACACCGGGCGCCCCCGCAAATGAGCCAGGAGCGGGTCCGCGACGGAGGCGCAGTAGTGCAGCAGCTCGCCCTTGGTGGTCCCGGTCGCCGGATAAAGGACCTTCTCCAGGTTCGACAGGGCGATCCGCCGCCCCTCCACCTCGGTGATCGGCGTCATACGATGAGAGTCTCACGAACCACGCGAACCACACTCCTCGGGGATGAAGAGGAGAAACAGTGCGATCCATCTGGAACGGCGCGATCTCGTTCGGCCTGGTCAGCATCCCGATCAAGCTCGTGAACGCCACCGAGAACCACTCGATCTCGTTCCGCCAGATCCACACGGCGGACGGCGGCCGGGTCCGCTACCGCAAGGTGTGCGAGCTGGACGGCGAGGAGCTGAGCGGCGAGGAGATCGGCAAGGCGTACGAGGACGCCGACGGCTCGATGATCCCGATCACCGACGCCGATCTCGCCTCGCTGCCGCTGCCGACGGCCAAGACCATCGAGATCGTCGCGTTCGTGCCGGCCGACTCGATCGACCCGCTCCAGATGGACGCCGCGTACTACCTCTCCGCCAACGGAGTGCCCGCCGCGAAGCCGTACACCCTGCTGCGCGAGGCCCTCAAGCGGAGCCGGAAGGTCGCCATCGCCAAGTTCGCGCTGCGCGGGCGGGAGCGGCTCGGGATGCTGCGCGTCGTCGACGACGTGATCGCGATGCACGGGCTGCTCTGGCCGGACGAGATCCGGGCCGCCGAGGATGCGGCGCCCGAGGCCGAGGTCAGCGTGCGCGAGGCCGAACTCGACCTGGCCGACGCCCTCATGGACACCCTTGGTGAGGTGGACATGTCGACGCTGCACGACGACTACCGCACCGCCGTCGAGGAGCTCATCGCCGCGAAGGCCGACGGCGCGGTCCCGGCCGCGGAGTCGGCCCCGGCCGCCCCGGGCGGCAAGGTCATCGACCTGATGGCTGCCCTGGAGAGCAGCGTCAAGGCCGCGAAGGCCGCGCGCGGCGAGGGGGACGAGGGCGCCGGGCAGGACGAGACGGTCGCCGAGGTCACCCAGCTGAACGCGCGAAAGTCCACGGCGGCGGCGCGCAAGGCGCCTGCGAAGAAGAGCGCGAGCGCGAAGGGGGCGGGCGCGAAGGGGGAGGGTGCGGCGAAGAGGTCGGCGCCGTCGAAGCAGGCCCGGTCCAAGTCCACGGCGGCGTCCACGTCATCCGCGTCGTCGCGGTCGTCGGGGTCCTCGGGCTCGTCCGGCTCGTCCAAATCGAGTGCGGCGAAGTCGTCCGGGTCCAAGGCCACCGCGAAGAAGTCCGCCGCGGCCAACCCCAAGTCCACCGGGGCGAAGAAGTCCACCGCCACCACCGCCAAGAAGTCGACGGCGAAGAAAGCGGCGCCCAGGAAGCGGGCCAGCGCCTGAGCTCCACGCCCCCGGCGCGCGGCCTCGATTCGGTAACGGAAGGGTTGCGGCGCGCTTGTGATGGCGAAATGGATGCCCAAGGGTGTGAAAGGGGTGTGGTCATGCTGCCAAGAACCGTCGACGGCCACGCCCGTACCGAGGCGCGCGTCAGCACCGAGCCCCTGGTGCTGCGGATCCTGCCGTACGCGGTGATGGCCCTGGTGGTCGTGGCCAACCTGATCGCGGGCCCCACGGTCGGCCTGCTGCCCCTGGTCTCGCTCGGTCCCGCCTTCGCCGGTCTGGTCGGTGGCTGGGGACGTACGGTCGCGGCGGGCCTGATCGCCCTGGTGGCCGGGGTCGGACTCGGCATGTACAGCGACCTCTTCGAGGAACGCCGTGGTTTCGCCTCGCTCGCCGCGGTGGCGGGGGTGACGGCGGTGGGCGTCGCCGGATCCGTGATGCGTCAGCGCCGCGAGGCGGAACTGGCCGGCATGCGCTCCATCGCGGAGGTCGCCCAGCGGGTCCTGCTGCGGCCGGTGCCGCGCAGCGCGGGCCATCTGCGCGCGGCGGTCTCGTACACCTCGGCGGTGGCGGAGGCGCGGATCGGCGGAGACCTGTACGAGGTGGTGGCGGCGCCCGAGGGCGTACGGGTCATCATCGGCGACGTGCAGGGCAAGGGGCTCGAATCGGTGGAGACCGCGGCGGCGGTGCTCGGCGCGTTCCGTGAGGCGGCCCATGACGAGCCCGACCTCAGGAGGGTCGGCGCGCGGGTGGAGCGGGCGGCGGGGCGGGTGCTTGAGGGCGAGAAGTTCGTCACCGCGATCATCGCGGAGCTCGACCCGGAGAACGGGGCGGTGTTCCTCAACTACGGCCATCCGCCACCCCTGTTGGTACGCGCCGACGGCGAGGTGTCCTTCCCCGAGCCGGCCCAGTACGCGCTGCCGCTGGGACTCGGACTCGGGAAGGAGGACGGCCCGCTGCCGTTCCGGGTCACGTTCGCGCCGGGCGACCAGCTGCTCCTCTACACGGACGGGGTGACCGAGGCGCGGGACCGGTCGGGAGCGTTCTACCCGTTGGGGGCCCGCACGCTCCTCCTGAAGGACCCCGATCCGGAGGCGGCCCTTGAGGCCCTGCGCCGCGACCTGATCCTCCACACGGAGGGGCCCCTGCACGACGACGCCGCGATGCTCCTGCTCCGCCACCGCGAGTAGCCCGCCCCCAGGCCCAAGTGCCGCCCTCTGCGGCCCGGGCCGCCCCCACCCACCTGGGGCTGGGGGACAGGGAGCTTGCCCTGCCGCCTGGCCTGGGCCTCACCCACCCAGGGGCGCGGGGCTGTGACACGTGGCTGGCTCCGCCACGGTGGGCGCGACCGTTCGGTACGGGTTGCCCTACTAGGGGCGCGGGGAACTGCGCGACCAGCCCCGCACGGTCCGCAGATGACGGGGAACCCGCGGGAGCGAAGTCGTTCGGCTGCGGACCGTAGGGGTCGTTCGCGCAGTTCCCCGCGCCCCTGGGCGGCATGCCGGTTCGGCGCGTGGGCCGGTGAGCCGGGGTCCGGGCGCGGCCCGGGCGGGGTGCCGCTGAGGGCACGCCGCAAGAGGGACCGGGGCCGGGGCGCGGCCCGGGCGGGGTGCCGCTGAGCGCAGGCTGCAAGAGGGACCGGGGACGGGGAACGCGGCGTGTGGCTGGGCGCGCACGCTCAAGGGCGCCGGGGTCAGGGGCGGGCCCGGGGCGCCAGGTGGGCCATCAGGTGCTCCAGCTTCGCCCACGCACCCGCATCCCCACCGTCACCCAGCACGTAGTGCAGCGCCGGCGCCGCATCCGGGCCGAGTTGGACGGGCCGCATGGACAGGGGCGGCCGGCGCGCATGGGCGAGCCCCGCCGCACGCACCCCCTCCGCCCCCAGCGTGTACGACACCGGAACCGGCGGCGCCTCGAACCACGCCGGCACGGCGAGATCGCGGCGCGCGCGACGCAGCGAGACGAACATCTCCGCAAGCCCGTGCGTCTCGGCCAGCGTCGTGGCCAGCTCCTGCACCGCGTCCAGCGGCACCGTCTCGTCCGCCCCGTACCCGAGCGTGAGCGTGGCTTCCGCGGAGACGCCTCGCTCGACCCGGGTCACCCGCAGCCCGCCGAGCGCGGGCCGCGCGGGGTCGCCGACGGCGAGGAAGTGCGTCGGCTCGGGCGCCCGGTCACGCGCCAGGTCCGTCAACTGCCGGGTGGACCAAGGGAGGTTGATGGGTTCGGCGGTGCCCCAACCGACCGGATCCGAGCCGGTCAGCGCGGCCCAGGCCGCTTCCAGTGCGCGGCCGAGCGTCAGGTTCTCGTCCGCGTTGTGCACCGTTCGGAACGCGACGATCAGCTGCCGCCCGGAGCCGCCCGGAGCCGTCGCGCTCGACCCTGCGCCGCCCGACCCCGTACCGCCCGACCCCGTACCGCCCGACCCCGTACCGCCCGGACCCGTACCGCCTGACCCGGAGCCGCCCGGAGCCGTACCGCTGGACCCCGTGCCGCCCGGAGCCGCGCCCCCCGCCCCCGCGGTGAACGCCTCGGCCACCACCGCCCGCCCCGACGCATCGCGCGCCGGTGCGAACGTGCCGTCCTGCCAGCGCAGCACCGCGCCGGACAGGCCGTCGTAGTAGCCGCAGGCGGGGTCCTTCACCACCCAGCGGTTGGGCGCCCCCGTCAGTGCGGTCCGCAGCGGAAGGCTGAGCCGCACGCCCGGTGGCGTCACGATCTGCAGGGCGCGGCGGCTCTCCCCCGCGGCGCGCAGGATGTGTGAGAGCCACGCGGTGAGCGCGACGAGCGGCCGGTCGCACATGACGACGGCCGTCGAGTCCGTGAGGACGTCGACCGTCGGGTGTGCGCCGCCGCTCACGGGCCGCGCGGTCACCTCGCCCTCGGGCGCCACCGGCACGACGTCCGTGGTCGCGGCGCCCGGTGGCCACGCGGCGCCGCCGAGCAGGGTGGTGAGCCGCCCGGCGACCGACCCCGCGAGCCGTTCCGCCTCGGGCGCCGCCGTGGAGGCCCGCGCCTCCGTCCACCAGAACGGCAGCTCGGGGGGCGTGATGCCAACGCCCAGGAGGCGTTCGGCCTCGCCCGGTACCTGCATGAGCAGGGGCGCCTCCAGGGAGACCAGGGGCCGCCCGTCGGGGGCGCAGAGCTGGACCACCGCCCCGTCGTCGCCGGTGTCGACGGTGAGCCCGGGCCCGCCCGCGTACAGGCCGGCGAGCAGGGCCCAGGTGTCCGGCATCTTCGGGGTGAGGGCGATGACGTCCTTGGTCATGAGGGCTCTGCTTCTTCCGGCTGGTGCGCGAGGGCGGTCTGGACGAGCTGGTGGCGCCGGCCCCGGCGTACCAGGAAGCCGCGGCCCGGCGGCTGCGCGGCCGCGTACAGACCGGGGAACAGCTGCCCCTCGGTGCGGTCGCCCGCCATGACGAGCGCGGTGGTGCCCGTCTCGCGCAGGGTGGTCAGGAACGGTTCGTACAGCGCCCGTGAGGAACCCGCCACGCGCCGGGCCACCACGAAGTGCAGCCCGATGTCCTGCGCGGAGGAGATGTACGGCAGGAACGGCGCGAGCGGCTGCTGCCCCGCGGTGGTGAGGATGTCGTAGTCGTCGACGAGGACCACGATCCGCGGACCGCTGAACGAGGGCCCCTCCGGCAGCGCGTCGTGATCCACGCCCTCGTCGGGCAGCCGCTTCTCCAGCTCCGTGGCGATCCCCGCCGCGAGCCCCGCGCTGATCTTCGCGTTGTACGCGTAGCCCCCGCGGTACGGCTCCGGCACCACACCGCGCAGCCCGCGGCGCGGGTCGAACACGGCGAAGACCAGCTCCTCGTCGCTGTAGCGCGCGGTGAACTGCTGCGCGATGAGCTTGAGCAGATTGGTCTTGCCGCACTCGTTGTCGCCGAGGATCAGCAGATGCTGGTCGTGCTCGAACAGATCGAGGAGTACCGGGTTCAGCGCGTCCTGGTCGACGGCGATCGGGATCCGCTTCGGCTCGGCGGCCGGCGAGGGCAGCCGCTGCGCGGGCAACCGGGTCGGCAACACCCGTACAGGGGAAGCGAGTTCGCCGTGCCAGGTGGCCCGTACGGTACGGGCCGCGTCTTCGAGCGCGGGGCCGAGACCGTCCGGCGAGGCGACCGAGTCGGTGCGCGGAAGTGCCGTCTGCGCGAACAGCTTGCCGTTGGTCAGGACCCGGCCCGGGGTGTCCAGGGCGAGCGTCTCGGACAGCTTGCGGTCGATCGACGAGTCGGTGGGATCGTTGAGCCGCAGCTCCAGCTGGGTGCCGAACATCGACTGCGTCGCGATCCGTACGTCGTTCCAGCGCAGCATGCCCGCCACGATGTGGATGCCGTAGCCGCTGCCCCGCTTGAGGAGGTCGGCCACCGCGTCGTCCAGATCGGCGAACTCGTCGCGCAGCGCCCCGTACCCGTCGACGAGCAGCACCACGTCGGTCGAGCCGAGCTCGGGGAGCCGGCCCTGCGCGCGCAGGGTGCGCAGCTGGTCGACGGAGTCGATGCCGTGCTCACGGAACAGCTCCTCCCGCGCGGCGAGCATGGCCCGCACCTCGGCGACGGTGCGCGCGGCCCGCTCGTGGTCGGCGCGCCCCGCGATCCCGCCGACGTGCGGAAGCCCCGCGAGCGCGGCGAGACCACCACCCACCAAGTCAAGACCGTACAGCGCGACTTGGGCCGGAGTGTGGGTCAGGGCGAGGGAGAGGGCGAGGGTGCGCAGCAGGGTCGTCTTGCCGGACTGGGGGCCGCCGATGACGGCCACATGCCCACCCGCCACCGTCAGGTCGAGCGTCCACGGCCCCTGCCACTGCCGGCCGGGGTCGTCGAGCAGCCCGAGCGGCACCCGCATGGGACCCGGCCGGTGGCTGAGCCTGAGCCCGTGCTCGGAGACCTGGAGCGGACCTGCCGCCGCGTCGAGGGTGACGGCCTGCGGGAGCGGCGGCAGCCAGATCCGGCGGACCGGCTCGGCGGCCGTCCGCAACTGGTCGACCATGGCCGACATGACGGTCGGCCCGGTCTCGCGCTCCCGCATCTGCGGCTCGGCCGGCACCTCCGAACCGTCGCTGTGCGCCGGGGAGTTGAAGGTGGGGTACGGCCACGCGAGCGGGGTGTCGTCCTGCTGCTCCAGGATGGCCGGGCCCCGGTAGGCGCCGGACACGTACCCCGCCTTGAACCGTTCGTACGTGGACGTGTCGACCTTCAGATAGCCGAAGCCGGGCAGCGGCGGCAGATGGAAGGCGTCCGTGGTGTCCAGGACGGTGCGCGACTCGTCGGCGGAGAACGTCCGCAGGCCGAGCCGGTAGGAGAGATAGGTGTCGAGGCCCTTGAGCTTGCCGCCCTCGATGCGCTGGCTGGACAGCAGCAGGTGCACGCCGATGGAGCGGCCGATCCGGCCGATCGACAGGAACAGGTCGATGAAGTCGGGCTTGGCGGTGAGGAGTTCACCGAACTCGTCGATCACCACGAAGAGGTGGGGGAGGGGTTCGAGTTCGGGCCGCTCGGCGCGCAGCGCGGCGTAGTGCCCGATGTCGGCGACGTTGCCCGCGTCCTTGAGGACCTGCTGGCGCCGCTTGACCTCGCCCGCGAGACTGGTGTGCACGCGCTCGACGAGACCGGCCTGGTTCTCCAGGTTGGTGATCACCCCGGCCACGTGCGGCAGTTCGGCGAACGGCGCGAAGGTGGCGCCGCCCTTGTAGTCGACCAGGACCAGCGCCAGATCCTCCGGCGGATGGCCGGCGACCAGCGCGAGCACCAGGGTGCGCAGCAGCTCCGACTTGCCGGAACCCGTCGCGCCCACACACAGGCCGTGCGGACCCATGCCCAGCTCGGAGGATTCCTTCAGGTCGAGCAGCACCGGCTGGTGCCGGTCGTCGAGCCCGATCGGCACCCGCAGGAACGCCCGCTCGCCGCGCGGCGCCCACAGCCGGCCGATGTCGAGGGCCGCGGGGTCGTCGATGCCGAGCAGCGCGGGGAAGTCCACCGGCCCGGTCACCGGGGTGCCCTCGGCCACCGACTCGGCGGACAGCCGCAGCGGCGCCAGCATCCGCGCGAGCCCCTCCGCGCCGGCCGTGCTCATCTCGTCGGACAGGCCGTAGGACACGGCGGGCCTCGGCGCGGCGGGATCGCGCAGATCCTCCACCGTGATCCGCTCCCCGTCCACGGTGATCCGCACACTGACCTGATCAGGCTCGTGCACCTGCTGCTCAAGGAGGTGCAGCACCGTCACACCCATGTCGACGAGGCCCACCGCCGCGTCCGGGCGCGGCAGTTCGTCGGCGGGCAGGCCGTACTCGTCGCTCACCACGAGCAGCCGGTCGATCATCAGCAGCGCGTCCCGGTCGGACAGGCCCCGGCGCACCTCCGCCGCGTACGAGGCCCGGCGGCGCAGCTCCGTACGCATCAGCCGGGCCAGCTGCGGCATGCTCGGCGCGATCCGCCGCGCCGCCACCGGACCGTCGCTCTCCAGCGCGTCCAGGACGTGGGGCAGCCACTTCGCCCACGCCCACTCCTCAAGACGGTCGCCCGGCACGGCGAGCGCGATCGCCAGATCGTCCGGTGCGTGGGTGACCGCCGCCTGCGCGAGCAGCGCCCGCGCCACCCGCAGCACGCCCTCGCGGTCACCGACCACGCTCACGTTCGCGGCCCGGTCGAGCGGCACCGTCAGCGGCGACTCGGTGGCCGTGGCGTACCGGGCCACCAAGGCCCGCGCCTCGTTCAGCATGAACGGATCCGGCGGGGTCAGCACGCCCTGGGTGCTGTTCTGCCCGATCGACAGATCCTGTGTCGGTACGGTGCCGGTGCCCACCCGCACCCGCAGGAAGTCGGCGTCACCACGCCGGCGCTCCCACAGCCGAGCCGGATCACGCACCAGGTCGTACAGCGCCTGCGGCGGCGGGTTGAGCAGCCGGGCCCGCAGCCTCGACTCCCGCTCCACGGCGCCGAGTTCCTCGCGCTGCTCCTCCAGGTACTCCAGATACCGCTCGCGCTGAGTGCGCCGGGTGCGCTGCGCCTTGCCCCGCTGCGACAGGAACAGCGCGACCGCACCGAGCAGCGCCACCACCAGGACGATGGCGCCGAGCCCCGCGAACTGGCTGTTGCGGATCACCGTCATCATGATCACGGAGCTCATCACGCCGGCCATCGGCAACAGAGCGGTCGCGGCCGTACCGGTCTTGCCCTCGGGCAGGTTGGGCGGCGGCTCCACGGCACGCGGCGCCGACGGGCCGCCCGGCCGGGTGGAGCGGGCGGGGCGGTGGACCTGGTGCAGCGTCATCGCGTCCTCACCGCCCGCTCCATCGCCTCGGCGGCCAGCGCGACGGCGGCCTGCCGGGTGGCCTGGCCGAGCAGTGCGGTCTGGATGGGGCCTCCCTGGGCCAGATGCCGGTCGTAGGGGACCGGGAACACGGTGACGCCCGCCTCCCGCAGATGCGCGGTGGCGGTCTTCAAGTCCAGCGTCATATCGGGGGAGTTGGCGGTCAGGGCCACCACGGTGGTGGCGAGCGCCTGGTGCGGCAGGTGGGCGAGCCAGTCCAGGACGACCCGGGTGCCGCCGACGCCCTCCGCGGTCATCGGGGCCACCACGACACGGGCGTGCGCGGTGTCCATCGCGGTACGGGCCACCTCGCCGGGCAGCGTCTCGCAGTCGACCACCGTCACCGCGAAGTACCGCCGCAGGGCGAGCGTCACGGCGCGGTACGTCCGCATGCTCAGCGGCGCCCCGAGGCGGCCCTGGCTCGCGGGCAGCAGCCAGCCGCCGTCGGTGATCGGTACGAGGTAGCCGGTGACGTCGGTCAGCTGCATGGCCGGGGTGAGGATGCCGGCGAGGTCGGCGCAGGACCAGCGCACCGACTCGGCGCCCAGCCGCACCGGCAGCGTGCCGAGCGCACCGTCCGCCTCCAGGGCGAGCACCGGGTCGTGCCGGTAGTGGTTGAAGCTCCGCGCCAGCAGCGCGGCCACGGTGGTCTTGCCCACGCCGCCCCTGATCGAGGTGACCGCGATGACCCGCCCGGTCGTCACGGGCTGCTGCAACTCCCGCCCGATCCGGGTCTCCTCGGCCACGTCCTGCGACGCGGACGAGCCGAGCCTGCGCACCGAACGCCCGGCCCGCTTGGTCACCGAGTCCCCGTGCACCGCCTTGCCGAGCGCCACGGCGAGCCGGGGATCGACGGTGGGCACGGACTCGGGCGTAGCCCTGGGCACGGCAGCGTCCCGCCCGCGCGGCACGCGGAGCTCGGGGAGGGTGGAGGGGCGGGACTCGGGGGTGCCGGGGGCGGGGCCGGGGTGCGGTGCGGGGTTGGCATCGTGGGTGCCCGGTCCGTAGCCTGCGGCCGAGTTGGCGCCGGGGGTGCCGGGGGTGCCGGGTCCGTTCTGGGCGGCCGGAGGGCCCGCGGGAGAGCCCGCCGCGTACCCTGCGGCGGCGGCGCGGGCGGCAGCGATGGCATCGAGGGCGCCGGACCGCCGGGGGTCCGGCGAGGTCTGCGGGAGCGGGGCCTGCGGCACGTGCGGGGCCTGCGGAGCGTGCGGCATGTGCGGAGCGTGCGGCGCCTGCGGAGCTTGCGGCATCTGCGGAGAGATCGGTGTGTGCGCAGAGTGCGGTGTGTGCGGGGCCTGCGGTCCCTGTGGTGTGTACGGCGTGTTCAGAGCCTCGTACCGGCGTATCCGGAACGTACCCTCCGCCGGATCGGCACCCGGATCGGCACCCGGATCGGCACCCGGATCGGCACTCGCATCGGCACCCGGCGCGGCCGGACCCGCGGAGGCGCCGGGTTTCGGGTGTGCGGCCGGAGTCGCCGTGGGGGTGGGTCCCTGCTCCGGGCCCGCGTGCGGCGGCGCGGCCGGCGCCGGGCCGTCCCCGCTCAGCTCGCGCAGCACATCGCGCTGCCAGTCCTCGCCCACAGCCATACCCCGACCTCTACGCATACCTACGCATACCTACGCGAACGTGCCGAGCAGACGCCCGTACACCCCGAACACCCCGAGCACCAGCGGGAACAACGCGATCACGCCGAGCGACTCCAGCGCGTCGCCGAACCGCCGCAGCCGGACCCGTACGTGGTCCGCGGGCTGGATGACGAGCACCGCGACCGGCGCCACCGCGAGCACCACGAGCAGGGCCAGCGGCCCGAACGCGGCGGTGTGGTCCCACCAGACCCAGGCGAGGCGTCCGGCCACCGCGGCGGCCGCGGCGAACAGGCCGACGACCTCGGGCACCAGCGGGTAGGCCCGCGCGCGCAGGGCGAGCACCACCACGAGGACCGCGGCGAGCGGCACCGTCCACACCGTCGGCGCGCGCAGCACCAGCACCCCGGCGGCCGCCGCGCAGCCCGCCACGACGACCGTGGCGAGGGCGAGACCCCGGTGGGTGGCGGCGAGCGCCGTCGACACCTGGTAGCGGCTGACCGAAGTGCCGCTGGAGCGCCGGTCGTCGAGGCCCGAGAGCCCGGACGCCATGAGAGCGACGCGCGGCAGCACCCCCAGCGCCAGAACCGACACGACCGCCACGAGCGCCCCGGCCCGCACCTGGCCTGCGGCCGTACCCGCACCGGCCTGGAACGCGATCACCGCTTCCCAGCAGACGCCACCGCCGGCGACCGCACCGGCCCCGACGAGGCCGCCCCGGCCCAGCGGTGAGAACAGCCCGAGCAGCAGCAGCGTCACGGTGAGGGCGGCGGCGACCGCGGCGAGCCGTACGCCGCCCGGCCAGCCGTGCGCGTCGGCCAGCGTCCAGGCGCCGAGCACCGCGAGCGCGCCGCCCGTGACGATCAGGGTGGTCGCGGGTCCGCGCTGCCCGGCCCGGGCCAGTACCGCCCCGCCGAGCGCGCCGACGCCGGCGACGGCGAGCAACACCGTGCCGACCGCGGACAGGGCGAACTCCTCGCGGGCGAGGGCTCCGGCCGCCAGCGCCCAGCCGACCGTGGCGAGCCCCGCGACGGCGCGCCGCGCGGCGGGCCGCCAGCGCCAGGCCCGGACGTCGAGATCGTCCGCGGCCTCGTCGGTGACGTCGTGCACGACGGGCGCCGACGGTGCGTCCTCGGCCCGCACGAGACGCAGTACCGCGCCGTCGGGGACCCCCGACGACGCCAGCGTCGAGTCCTGCGCGAGGACCGATCCGTCTGCCGTCGTCAGATGGCGCAGCATCGGCCGCTCGCCGGGGCCGTCGCCGAGCAGTCGCATGATTTCCGGCAGCAGCATCCCGATGGGTTCTTCGGACGGCAGAACGAGATCGACCCGACGCTGTTCACCGACCAGAGTGACCCGGCTCAATGCCGTACGGCTCACCGATCCCGTAGCTATCACGCGTGCGAACCTATCATCGGGCCGAAGACTTCACGGCGGGCGAAGAAGTGGGCATGGAGGGTGAAGAAGTGGGCGTAGAGGGCATCGACGTCGGCTGAACCGAAGTGCCGTACGCGGTCTTGCCGATGAGCTTGTGCGAAATGAACGACCAGCCCACGCACCCCGCGCAGAGCACCGCCGCTATCACAATTCCGGCAAAAAGCTTCCCGAGGCGTTCGTCGACCGAACGACGCCCGCGTTGCCCGCCGAACAGAAGGGCATCGCGAAGGCGTCGACGGCGTACGGAAACCGACTCAAGCAATTGGCTGTCATAGTCCTGCGCGGCGGTCATGCCCGGGCCCTCCCCTTTCGGATCACGTGCCGGATCGGTTGTCGGATCACGTGTCGCATCACGTTGCGGATCAAGGTCGTTCGCGGAGCTCGCCGGTCACCATCGCGGCAAAGGCATCCGCCTCGGCCTCGGTGATCTCCACATGGTCGACCTCATTGTGGCCGAGTTCATGAAGGCGGAGATACTCGGTCGGCTCCCAGCGGAGATTCCGGGTGAAAGCCTCGTCGTACGCCACCGCGTGGAGGAAGCGCCGCCGGACGATACCGCGCGGGCTGCTCCGCGCGTGGCCGTCGTCGATCTTCGCGTAGTACGTGACGGCTGGCGCCGCGGGGTCGATCGCCCGTACGTCGGCGCCGCGGCCGTTCAGCCACAACTCCAGTGCGCGGCCCCCGACTTCGCGCCGCTTCCCGTCGCTCTCCACGGTCATCGGCCCGAACACCGTGCCCGAGAGCCCCTGCACGACGGTGTGTTCGTCCACGACGCCCAGGAACGAGGTCGCGTCGAGGCAGGCCTCGCCGAGGTCGGCGCCCTGAAGCAGCGTGTCGAGCAGCGAGGCGCCGCTGAGCCGCGCGCCGCGCAGCGAGGCGCCCCGTGCGTCGGTGCCGGACATCTGGGCGCCGCCCAGGTCGGCACCGTCCAGTTTCGAACCCCGCAGGGAGGCGCCGTCGAGGACGGCCTTGACCAGGCCGGCACCGGTCAGGTCCGCGCCATCCAGCACCGCGGCCTCCATGTGGCACCGGTAGAAGCCGGTGCCCACGAGCACGGCGTCCCTGAGTACCGTCCGGGTCAGCATGCCGTCGCCGAAGTCGGCCCCCGACAGATCCGAGCCCGTCAGATCGAGCCCGTCGACCCCCAGTAGGGAGTCGGGCCGCTCGACCCACTCGCGCAGCGCCGCCACGGCCGCCGTGTCCTCGGGCAGCGCCCGGACGATCCGCTGCCCGCCTCCATCACGCACCCCGGCCAACCCGATCACCCCACCCCACCCCACCCCACCCTTGTTCCTTGTTCCTCGACGATCGATCCCCACGCCCCGCCCATGACGTCCGGCAGCCCCGGCGAACGCCGTTCAGCTGACGCTCATGCCTCGCTCGGGCCACTGACTCCGCTCGTCGAAGACAGCGTTGATCTTGCGGGAGGCCTTGAGGTACGTGTAGTCGATTCGGTCGTCGTCCGGTGTTGCCGTACGGGATTCGATGTCCATGGTGAGGTCGCGGGTCATATGATCCGGGTCCTCCCCGAATGAATAGCGGATCGAATGCGGCTCTTCGGAGATCTTCTTGAAGTAGACCAGTGACGCCATCACCACTCGCTTTCGATGTCTTCGCGCTTGTCCAGCGGGCCTTGCTCTGCCCATTGCAGCTTTCCTTGGCTACCCGTGTGCCGTCTGCTATGTGGCGCCAGGATGCTCGCGAAGGAGGTGAGTTCGGAGATCTCGTGCTCCAGAAGTGCATGGTCCTCGGGCAACGTGTTGCCCGAGCGGGGACGGATCCAGGCGTCGGCGATTTCGGCATCCGCGCCGAACTTCCGATGGACGACTTCCTCCGTCTCGTAGTCCTCAATGGGATGCTCGGTGTCGAAGACATGCTTCGTGATCGCCGCTGTCTCGTCTTCCGGGAACCCGACGGAACCTTCGCCACGGATACGTCCGCCGTGTTGTTACTGATGGCACTGATGGCATGACGGCACGCGGGTTTTCGAGGAAGTCGCTGTACGCGGCTTCGGCCCAGCGAGTCTGAACCGGATCGTCGAGGACGTCCCGCGGCCGTCGGCGCACCCCGGTCAGCCATTCGTCCCCGTGCCGCGGCCCGGCCGGCTGCTCGCCGTCGTAGCCGGCGCCGCCGGTCTCGTCGGTCTCGCCGTGTTCGCCGCGGGTGTGGCCGGCGTCGTCGCCCGCCCTCCGCCGTGCCCGGCCTCGTGGCTGCCGCCCCCGATTTCGTGGCTGCCGGTTCCGGGCTTGGTGGCGAAGCGTGCCCCGCCGACCGGGCCCATGGGTGCGGGGCCGCAGACCGGTCCCGAGATCGTGCCTGCCGACGTCGCCGCGGACTTCAGGCTCTCCTGCATCGCCGT
>NZ_JBEZKW010000094.1:0-21142 GCF_040651795.1 Streptomyces sp. NPDC048361 | reverse complement strand
GCGCGCCCCACCGGCGTTTCGCCCCCGGGGCGCCCCTTACCCCGACCCCCGGCCCGCCCCTGGGACGTCCACGGGGTGGAGCCGCTGCCAGAGTCTGGAAAGATGGTCCGCGACGATGACGTCGCCCCCAGGTCAGGGCCAGCACATATCGCACACCCCGCACATCACAAGGAGCGGACAGATGCCCATCGCAACCCCCGAGGTCTACAACGAGATGCTCGACCGGGCGAAGGCAGGCAAGTTCGCCTACCCGGCCATCAATGTGACCTCGACCCAGACCCTGCACGCTGCGCTGCGCGGCTTCGCGGAGGCCGAGAGCGACGGCATCATCCAGATCTCCACCGGTGGTGCGGAGTTCCTGGGTGGCCAGTACAACAAGGACATGGTGACCGGTGCGGTCGCCCTGGCCGAGTTCGCGCACGTCGTCGCCGCCAAGTACGACGTCACGGTCGCGCTCCACACCGACCACTGCCCCAAGGACAAGCTGGACGGTTACGTCCGCCCGCTGATCGAGGTCTCCGCCGCGCGCGTGGCCAAGGGTCTGAACCCGCTGTTCCAGTCGCACATGTGGGACGGCTCCGCCGAGACCCTCGCGGACAACCTGGCCATCGGCCAGGAGCTGCTCGCCAAGGCCGCCGCCGCGAAGATCATCCTTGAGGTCGAGATCACCCCGACCGGCGGCGAGGAGGACGGCGTCAGCCACGAGATCAACGACGAGCTGTACACGACCGTCGACGACGCGCTGCGCACCGCCGAGGCGCTCGGCCTGGGCGAGAAGGGCCGCTACCTGCTGGCCGCGTCCTTCGGCAACGTCCACGGCGTCTACAAGCCGGGCAACGTCGTGCTCCGCCCGGAGCTGCTCAAGGACCTCCAGGCGGGCGTCGGCGAGAAGTACGGCAAGCCCTCGCCGTTCGACTTCGTCTTCCACGGCGGCTCGGGCTCCTCGGCGGAGGAGATCGCGACGGCGCTGGAGAACGGCGTCGTCAAGATGAACCTCGACACCGACACGCAGTACGCCTTCACCCGGCCGGTCGCGGACCACATGTTCCGCAACTACGACGGTGTCCTGAAGGTGGACGGCGAGGTCGGCAAGAAGTCGACGTACGACCCCCGCACGTGGGGCAAGCTCGCCGAGGCGGGGATGGCTGTGCGGGTCACTCAGGCGTGCGCGAACCTTCGGTCGACGGGTACGAAGCTGAAGTAGGCGGCGCCGCAGCCGCGCTACGGGCCCGGCGTCCCCCTCGCGGGGGCGCCGGGCCTTCCCTTGCCCGGCGCCCGGACGCAGCCCCTCGCGCAGTCCCCGCGCCCCTGTACCCCGCTGTGTCTGCGGACCGTGCTCGCTTCTCGCGCAGTTCCCCGCGCCCTTGGCGGGGTTGAACTTGGCAGGATGGCCAGCAGAGGCCTTGAGGGCTTGGGGGAGGGTGGGCAAGCCCCCCGGGGTCCGGGGCGCGCTCTCGGGGGAACCCCGGGGTTTCGGGGCGGCCCCCGGCGGGGGACAGTCGTGCTGTGGCGGACAACGTACGCATGCGCACCGGCCCCGGCCGCTGGGTCCTGCTCACCACAGTCCTCGGCTCCGGCATGGCCCTGCTCGACTCCACCGTCGTCAACGTCGCCCTGCCCCACATCGGCACCGACCTCGACACGGACATGGCCGTCCTGCAGTGGACCGTCAACGCCTACATGCTGACCCTCGCCGGCCTCATTCTGCTGGGCGGCGCTCTGGGCGACCGGTACGGCCGGCGGAAGGTGTTCGTGACCGGGGTGATCTGGTTCGCCGCGGGCTCGCTGCTGTGCGGCCTCGCCCCGAACGCCGGCGTACTCATCGCCGCCCGCGCCCTCCAGGGCATCGGCGGCGCCCTGCTCACCCCCGGCTCCCTCGCCATCATCCAGGCGGGCTTCCACCCGGACGACCGGGCCCGCGCGGTCGGGGTGTGGTCGGGGCTCGGCGGGGTCGGGGCGGCCGTCGGCCCGTTCCTCGGCGGCTGGCTGGTGGACGGCCCCGGCTGGCGCTGGGTGTTCCTGATCAACGTGCCGCTCGCCGCGCTCTGCGTGACGGTTGCCCTGCGCCACGTACCGGAGTCGCGGGACCCGCGCACCCACACCGGGCCCTTCGACGTGATGGGCGCGGCGCTCGGCGCACTGACCCTCGCCCTGGTGACGTACGCGCTGATCGAGGCGCCCGGGCAGGGCTCGTCGGGCTTGGTGGTGGGGGCGGCGGTCGTGGGGCTCGGGGCGGGTGCGGCGTTCGTACGGCGGGAGCGGCGGCTGCCGGACCCCATGCTGCCGCCGGCGATCTTCCGCTCGCGGATCTTCACGGCGGTCAATGCGGTGACGGTGTGCGTGTATGCCGCGTTCGGCGGGTTCTTCTTCCTCGCGGCGCTCCAGTTGCAGGTCGTCGCCGGGTACTCGGCGCTCGGCGCGGGCGCGGCCCTGCTGCCGACGACCGTCCTGATGCTGCTGCTCTCGGCCCGCTCGGGCGAGCTCGGCCAGCGCATCGGGCCGCGCATCCCGCTCACCGTGGGGCCGCTGTTGTGTGCGGCCGGGATGCTGTTGATGCTGCGGGTCGGTGCGCACGCGTCGTACGTACGTGACGTCCTGCCCGCGCTCGTGGTGCTCGGCCTCGGCATGGTCACCCTGGTGGCGCCGCTCACCGCGACGGTGCTGGCCTCCGTCGACGAGGGGCGCGCCGGGCTCGCCAGCGGCATCAACAACGCGGCCGCGCGCGCGGCCGGGCTGATCGCGGTGGCGGCGCTGCCGCTGGCGGCGGGGATGGGGCCGGAGGCGTACCGCTCGGCGGAGGAGTTCGGGGCGACGTTCCGGCGGGCCATGCCGATGTGTGCGGGGGCGCTGGTGCTGGCCTCGGTGGTGGCGGTGCTGACCGTGCGGCGGCCGGCGCCGGGCGTGACCCCGGAGTGCCGCATGCAGGCCGGTGTCTCCGGCCCCGCCATCGAACCCAACCACCCCGAGACCTGACGGGGAGCCCACCTCGGGGCTCCGCCCGGCCCCCCGCCGAACCCCACCTGCTCGGGGAGGGAATCCCCGGGCCCCTCGATGGCAGACTGGACCGCATGTCCCTTCACGAGAACCTGCTCGGCGGCCCCGCCCCGACCCTCCTCCCCGACGACCCGGAGCCGCGTGAGCTGCTCGCCGGCGGCACCGCCCCCGCCGATGTCGCCGCGAAGTACCCCACCTCCTCCCTCGCCTGGGCCCAGCTCGCCGACGACGCGTTCGACGCCGGCCGCACCGTCGAGTCGTACGCCTACGCCCGTACCGGCTACCACCGCGGCCTCGACTCGCTGCGCCGCGCCGGGTGGAAGGGCCACGGCCCGGTCCCGTTCGAGCACGAGCCCAACCGCGGTTTCCTGCGCGCCCTGCACGCCCTGGCCCGCGCCGCGCAGGCGATCGGCGAGGACGCCGAGTACGAGCGCTGCACGACCTTCCTGCGGGACTCCTCGCCGCTCGCCGCCGACACCCTGGGCTGATCCACTCGCGGCCACAAGGGAACGTCCGGGCCGTCCGTGGCATCTGTATGTCTGACACGGACGGTCCCGGCCCACGCGAACACGACGATCGCGAGCGCCCGGCCGCATCGACAGGCTGGCGCAGAGGCCCCATTCCTCTCCCCCCAACTCCAGCCGGGGATCAGGGGAGAGCTCTGTCTTGGGCAAGCGAGGCGCCCGCAGCAACACGAGTGGATCAGGCACGACGGGCCACGGCCGCCCGCAGGGCCGCGCCGCACAGCAAGGACGACCACGCCGCGGGTCGCAGACGCGGAGCGGGTCGGAGACGAGAAGCGGGTCGCGGACGGGAAGCGGGGCGCAGAGAAGGAGCAGACGTTCGCGCCTGTTGCTCCTGGTCGGCTCCCTGATCGCCGTCACCGCGCTCGGTGGCGTCGCCCTCGCCCAGTGGCCCGGCGGCGGTGACACCTCCGCCGCGGAGCCGGGCAACATCGCGGCCAGCCCCATGGAGGAGCGGCCCCCGCAGCCCGTGGAGGCCGTGCCGATCAAGCCCTCGGCGTCGCCGAAGCCGAGCGCGTCCGGCAGCCCGAAGGCCGATGACGTACCGCGGTCCGGGCCCGGCACCTTCACCACCGCCAAGGCGTCCGGCAAGGTCGTCGGCACCGGCGGGCCACTGCGCCGCTACCAGGTGCAGGTGGAGGACGGGGCCGACGTCTCCGCCACGCAGGCCGCCATCGAGATCCAGACCATCCTGTCCGACCCGCGCAGCTGGGCCGCGCACGGCAAGGGCCGCTTCCAGCTCGTCGCGAGCGGCGCCGACGTCGTCATCAAGATCGCCACCCCGAAGACCACCGACAAGCTGTGTGCCGCCGTCGGCGACACCGGGGGCGAGCTCAACTGTGAGGTCGTCGGCGGTGTCGTCGTGAACCTCAAGCGCTGGGTGACCGGTTCGCCGCAGTACGACGGGCCGCCCGCCGAGTACCGCCACCTCATCATCAACCACGAGATAGGCCATCTGATCGGCTACCACCAGCACATGGCGTGCCCGGGGGCCGGGAAGCTCGCTCCGGTGATGATGCAGCAGATCAAGGGCCTCAACGGCTGCAAGTCCAACGCCTGGCCCTACACCGCCGCGGGAACGTTCGTCACGGGCCCCTCGGTGCCCTGACGGCGCGGGCCGAGGCGTGCTTATGATGCCGGTGGGGACCGGGGCTCCGATGCCGACCAAGGAAGGGGCGGACCGCTACCCGGACACATCGAGGAGACAGCGATGTCATCAAAGATGTCCGAACCGGTGATGCCGCCCCAGTCGGGCGACCAGCCGGAGACCCCCTATCTGGACTTCGCGGGCACGACACCGTACGAGGACTACGTCCAGGCGGACGTCCTCACCCACCTCCAGCACCTGCGCTCCGACGACCCCGGCGAGATGGTCTTCCTGGTCACCACCCAGGTCATGGAGTTGTGGTTCACGGTCATCGTGCACGAGTGGGAGACCGCGTCGCGGGCGTTGCGCGAGGACCGCGTGCAGGTAGCGGTGGATGCCCTGAAGCGTTCGGTGCGCCAGCTGGAGGCGCTGAACGCCTCGTGGACGCCGCTGGCGCAGCTGACCCCGGCGCAGTTCAACTCCTACCGGTCCTCGCTCGGCGAGGGCTCCGGGTTCCAGTCGGCGATGTACCGGCGGATGGAGTTCCTGCTCGGCGACAAGTCCGCCTCCATGCTGGTGCCGCACCGCGGCGCCCCGCGCGTCCACGCCGAGCTGGAGAAGGCCCTGGGCGAGCCCAGCCTGTACGACGAGGTGCTCGCGCTGCTCGCGCGCCGCGGGTACGCCGTGCCCGCCTCGGTGCTCCAGCGCGACCTGACCCTCAAGTACGAGCCGTCCGCCGAGGTCGAAGCGGTGTGGACCGAGCTGTACACCGGCGATCAGAACGCCGAACTCGTGCGCCTGGGCGAGGCGTTGACCAACGTCGGCGAGCTGGTGTGGCGCTGGCGCAACGACCACCTCGTCGCGACCCGCCGCGCCATGGGGTCCAAGACGGGCACGGGCGGCTCGGCCGGGGTGGCATGGCTGGAGAAGCGCGCCACGAAGAGCGTGTTCCCCGAGCTGTGGACGGCGCGCAGCCATGTCTGACGCCCTGACTCACAAGCCCGCGGCGCCCGACGCCGCGGACGCCCTCGCCGCCCAGGCCACGGCGCCCGCCGCCGCCGACGCATTGCTCAGCAGGCCCGCGGCGCCCGACGCCGCAGATGCCCTCGCCGACAAGGCCGCGGCTCTCGACACCGCCGATGAACTCGCCCGCCACCGCGACCTGTTCGACCTCGACGACGGCGTGGTCTACCTCGACGGCAACTCGCTCGGGGCGCTGCCCCGGCACGTTCCGGCCCGTATGCAGGACGTCATCGCCCGCGAGTGGGGCCGGCTGCGCATCCGCTCCTGGGAGGAGAGCGGCTGGTGGAGCGCGCCCGAACGCATCGGCGACCGGATCGCGCCACTGATCGGCGCGGACCCCGGCACCGTCGTGGTCGGCGACTCGACGAGCGTGAACGTCTTCAAGGCGCTGGTGGGTGCGGTGCGCCTGGCCGCGCGCATCCAGGACGACCAAGGCCGGGACCGGCTCGGCGAGCGGCGCCAAGGGGGCAACCGGGACGAGATCCTGGTCGACGCCTCGACGTTCCCCACGGACGGCTACGTCGCCGAGTCCGCGGCGCGCATGACGGGTCACCGCATCCGCGCCCTGGCCCCCGCCGAGATCCCGGCCGCCCTGGGCCCCCGCACGGCCGCGGTCCTCGTCAACCACGTGGACTACCGCACCGGCCGCCTCAACGACCTGCCCGGCATGACCGCGGCGATCCACGCGGCCGGCGCCCTCGCGGTGTGGGACCTGTGCCACAGCGCGGGCGCGCTGCCGGTCGGTCTCGGCGCGCACGGCGTCGACTTCGCGGTGGGCTGCACCTACAAGTATCTGAACGGTGGCCCCGGTTCACCCGCGTACCTGTACGTACGCGGCGACCACCAGGCCCGCTTCGACACTCCGCTGCCCGGCTGGAACTCGCACGAGGACCCGTTCGGGATGCGGGCGGCGTACGCGCCGGGCGACGGCGCGGTCCGCGGCCGGGTCGGTACCCCGGACATCCTGTCGATGCTGGCCCTGGAGTCCGCACTCGACGTGTGGGACGGCGTCTCCATCGACACGGTCAGAGCGAAGTCCCTGGCCCTGACGGACTTCTTCCTGGAGTGTGTCGAGGCGTACGTCCCGGCGGGCAGGGTCACCTCGGTGACCCCGGCGGCCGCCGCCGAGCGCGGCAGCCAGGTTTCGCTCAGCTGCGAGAAGGCGGGTGACGTGATGCGCGCCCTCACCGAGCGCGGTGTGGTGGGCGACTTCCGCCGCCCCGACGTCCTGCGCTTCGGCTTCACCCCGCTGTACGTGGGCTTCGCCGACGCACGACGGGCCGCGACGGAACTCGCGGCGCTGCTGAGCTGAACCGGCCGGCGTGGGTGCCCCGTACGCCCTGGTAGCGTCCGGGGCACCCGGGTGATCAACCGGCTTGGCCTGGCGAAAGGTTGGGGAATGACGGATCCCGTAGAGCGTGACGCGGCCGAAGAGGCTTCCGTTCTCTCCCATCCCGCCGTCGCCCCCGACGCCACCGCCTCCTACGGCGACCACCCCGACCAGGTGGTCGACTTCTACGCCCCGAGGGACGCCCGCGCGGGCGCCCCGCTGGTCGTCCTGTTGCACGGTGGTGCCTGGCGGACCCCGTACGACCGTGCGCACCTCACGCCGTTCGCGGACTTCCTGGCGCGGCGCGGGTTCGCCGTCGCCAACGTGGAGTACCGGCGCGGGAGCCTGCTGCCGCAGCAGGGCGGGGACGGGCCGGTGGCGGGGCGCTGGCCCGACACGTTCGACGACGTGGCGGCCGCCCTGGACGCGATTCCGCAGCTCGTACGGGACGCGGTGCCGCAGGCCGATCCGCGCCGCACCGTCGTCACCGGGCACTCGGCGGGCGGTCACCTCGCCCTGTGGGCCGCGGCCCGGCACGTCCTGCCGTCCGGCTCCCCGTGGCGCACCCACGGCCCCGCCGCCCTGCGCGGCGTCGTGGCCCTCGCGCCGATCGCCCACTTCGCGACGGCGGTCGAGCTGGATGTGTGTTCTGGGGCTGTGGCCCAACTCCTGGGCGGAGTCAGTGAGTTGGCGGCGCGGGCCCCGCACGCCGACCCGGCCGTCCTGCTGCCCACCGGTATCGCCACCACCGTGGTGCAGGGCCGCGAGGACATCGTCGTACCGCCGGCCGTCGCGGAGGCGTATGTGGACGCCGCGGCGAAGGCGGGCGAGATGGTGGGTCTGACCCTGCTGGACGACGTCGGTCACTTCCCGCTGATCGACCCCGCGGCCGACGCGTGCGCGGTGGTGGCCGAGGAGATCGCGCAGCTGGCGTACTAGCTGCTTGAGCGGGCGAACGGACCCTGCTGGAAAGCGAGTTCGGCAAAGCGCGCGCCCATGCGGCGGTGGGTCGCGGCGTCCGGGTGGAGGGCGTCGGGCAGCGGCAGCTCCTCGGCGTCCCGCTCCCCGTACAGCGAACGTCCGTCCAGATGATGGATGTTGTGGTCGTCTGCCGAGCGGGCCGCCACGATCGAGGCGAGCTCGTCGCGGATGACGGACAGGGTGAGCTTGCCGCTCGCGCGTTCCGCCGGGTCGCCCGCGGCCAGGAACCGCAGCCGCCCGGCGGCGAGTTCGGTGAGGTCGGGGGCGCTGGGGCCGGGGGTGTCCTCGTGGATGGGGCACAGGATGGGCGAGATCACCAGGAGCGGGGTGGTCGGGTGCCCGTCCCGGATGGTGTCGAGGAAACCGTGCACCGCGGGGACGAAGGCGCGCAGCCGCATGACGTCGGCGTTGACCAGGTTGATCCCGATCTTGACGCTGATCAGGTCCGCGGCCGTGTCCCGCATGGCCCGCGCGGTGAACGGGTCGAGCATCGCGCCGCCGCCGAAGCCCAGGTTGATCAGGTCGACGCCGCCGAGGGAGGCCGCGAGCGCGGGCCAGATGGTGGCGGGGCTCGCGGCGTCGGTGCCGTGGCTGATCGAACTGCCGTGGTGCAGCCACACCGCGCGGCCGCGGTCGGGGACCGGCTCGACGGGGGCGTCGGTGCGCAGCGCGACGAGTTCGGTGCCCTCGTCGTACGGCAGCCAGATCTCGACGTCCTTGTCCTCGGGGGACAGCCCGGCGAAGCACAGGGTGCCGGGGTCGCCCGGCCGGTACGCCGTGGTGCCGGCGGCCATGTCGATGGTGAGCGTATGGCCGCCGGACACACTGCCCCGGCCGGTCGGGCGGCCGTCGACCAGCAGGTCGTACACCCCGTCCGGGCGGGCCGGGGCACCGGCGTAGACCCGCTTGGTGGGGAGCACGTCCAACTCGACCGCGGTGGCCCGGCTGCGGAAGGCGAGGCGTACGCCGGAGGGCTGGGCCTCGGCCATGAGGAGCTGCGCGTCGGCGCCCCGGGCCCGCGCCCACGCCGGCAGCCGGTGCGGCAGGACACCTCGTTCGGTGTACTCCAACTCAAGGGCGCCGCGCAGGAGTTCGGCGGTGATGGGGGTGGACACGGGGTTCGTGATCGGCTCGAGTGAGGGCATCGGGTTCGTGCTCCCGTCGTGTGGGGCGGCCGGGTGTGCGACTGGGCTCAGGACGCGGGCCAGTTGCGCAGGAGGGCGTCGAGGGCGTCCAGGGTGCGGTGCCAGGTCGCCTGGGTGTCGGGGGCGCTGTGGCTGAACCCGCCCCCCATCTCCAGGGTGATGTAGCCGTGGAAGACGCTGCCGAGCAGGCGCACCGCGTGGGTCTGGTCGGGCTCGGTGAGGTCGTAGCCGCGCAGGATCGCCCGGGTCATCCGCGCGTGCCGGCCACCCGCGCTCGCGGCCGCCGCCTCGGGGTCGAGGCGCAGCTGGGCGGCGGCGTAGCGGCCGGGGTGTTCGTGGGCGTAGTCGCGGTAGGCGTTGCCGAGGCCGGCGAGGGCGTCCTTGCCGGAGCGGCCGGCCACGCCGTCGGCGGCGAGGGCCGCGAGTTCCTCCAGGGCGAGCAGGGCGAGCCGGGTCTTGAGGTCCTGGGAGTTCTTGACGTGCGAGTACAGGCTCGCGACCTTGACGTCGAACCGTCTGGCGAGCGCCGAGACGGTCACCTGCTCGAAGCCGACCTCGTCGGCGAGCTCGGCGCCCGCCTGGACGAGGCGCTCGGTGGTGAGCCCCACACGTGCCATGCCCGGCCTCCCTCTCTGGTGCTCGCGCGCTCGGGGGGGGCAAGCCCTCTCCGCCCCTCCCTGCCCCCGCGACTCTGCCTGAAGCAATAATGCGTTTGCCTAAGCCCTTTAGGCAAATTACCGTGGCTCTCATGAAGCCGCTGACCGAACACGACATCCGTACCGCCTTCGTGAACTGTTCCAAGGGCGAGGCCAAGCGTCTGGCCGTGCCGCACGGTCTGGCCGAGCGGCCCTGGGACGACCTGGACTACTTCGGCTGGCGCGACCCGCAGGCACCCGATCGCGGCTACCTCGTCGTCGAGCTCGACGGCCGCCCGCGGGGCCTCACGCTGCGCTGCTCCGGCGCGGTCTCGGGCCGGCAGCGGCGCAGCATGTGCTCGATGTGCCTGACCACCCACTCCGGCGGGGTCTCCCTGATGGTCGCGCCGAAGGCGGGCAAGCCCGGCAAGGAGGGGAACTCGGTGGGCGCCTACATCTGCTCCGACCTCGACTGCTCGCTCTACGTACGCGGCAAGAAGGACCCGGGGCCCGGGTCGCGGCTGCACGAGACGCTCACGGTGGAGGAGAAGATCGAGCGGACGGTGCAGAACGTCGCGGCGTTCATCGCCAAGGTGACGGCGAGCGCGTGAGGAGTGGGGGCTGCGCGGCGCGCGGCGTAGTCCCTGAGGCGGACCCCGCAGGATCCCCATCGCGCCGGACGCCCGCGCCCGTACCGCCGCCTACCTTGGGGGTGTGAACGAGACGACCAGGCCCCGGCAGGGGAGCGGCAGCACAGCAGCGGGCGGCGGCGCCGAGCGCACTCCGGAGTTCCGGCTGGCGATGGACGCGTACGGAGGGCTGCGCAGGGACCTGTTCCACGACGCGTTCGCCTACCGGCCGCTCCCGCCCCGGCGCACGCGGGGCGGGGGCGACCGCAGGGGCGGGATACGCGAGGCGGCGGTATGGCTGCCGCACGCGATGGTCTGTTTCCTCGCGTTCCTCACCCTGATGCTCGGCTACACGCGCAATCTGAGCAGCGTCGACGGGCGCGCGTTCCTGCTGAGCGGGCTGCTCGTCGCGGCGCCGGTACTCATGACGCTGGTCCGCCCCGTCGGCGCGTTCTGGCTGTCGTGCGCGGTGATCGTCTTCACCGGGGTGCTGGGGGACCACGGCAGCATGAGCCCCTGGACGCCCGGTCCGGCGTTCATGCACCTGAGCGTCCTGGTCGTGGTGGCGCTGCGCACCCGGCCCCGGGTCGCGGCCTGGATGTGGGCGGTCACCCTCGCCCTCAGCGTGGTCCTGAGCACCCTGCGCGGACGCTCCGACTCGCTGGGCAGCGTGCAGATGGCGGTGTTCTACGGCGCGGTCCTGCTCGTCATCTCCCTCGTGCACATCCGCAAGGACGCCGAACGGCAGGTCAGCGCGGAGAAGTCGGTGACCGCGGTCGAGCGCGACAAGCGGACGGTGCTGGAGGAGCGCACCAACATCGCCCGCGAGCTGCACGATGTGGTGGCGCACCACATGTCGGTCGTCGCCATCCAGGCCGAGGCCGCGCCCTACCGGGTGGAGAACCCGCCGCCCGAGCTCGCCCAGGCCTTCGCCACGATCCGCGAGAACGCGGTGGCCGCGCTCACCGAACTGCGCCGGGTGCTCGGTGTCGTACGCGCCGAGGACTACGAGGCGCCGGACGCCCCCCAGCCCACCCTCGCCGACCTGGACGGCCTGCTCGCCAACGTCCGCGAGGCCGGGCTGCCCGTGGAGAAGGTCGTCACCGGCGCGGTACGCGAACTCCCGCAGGGCGTCGAACTGTCGGCGTACCGGATCATCCAGGAGGCGCTCAGCAACACCCTGCGGCACGCGCCGGGATCGGGGGCGCGGGTGGAGATCGGGTACGTGCTGGGCGGCCTCGGCCTGCGGATCGTCAACGGACGCCCGACCGCCGAGGCGGGCCCCTCGCAGGGCTCCGGTCACGGGCTCACCGGCATGGCGGAACGCGTGGCGATGCTCGGCGGGGTGATGACGGCGGAACGGACGGCCGAGGGCGGCTACGAGGTGACCGTCTTCCTGCCGGTGGCGGCGGCCGAACAGGCGCAGCCGGGCGTGGGGCAGCCGGGCCTGGAGCAGTCGGGCGGGCAGCCGGGCGTGGACTTGGCGAAGGACGCGGGCGCCGCCGCCGGCGCGGAGGAGCGGGCATGACGATCAAGGTCCTCATCGTGGACGACCAGATGATGGTGCGCGAGGGCTTCTCGGTCCTGCTCGGCGCGCAGCCGGACATCGAGGTCGTCGGCGAGGCGGTCGACGGGCGCGAGGCGGTGGCCCAGGTGCAGGCGCTCCGCCCCGACGTCGTCCTCATGGACATCCGCATGCCCCACATGAACGGCATCGAGGCGACCCGGGAGATCGTCGCGGCGGACGCATCGTCGAAGGTGCTCGTCCTGACGACGTTCGACCTCGACGAGTACGTGTACCAGGCGCTGCGGGCCGGCGCGTCCGGCTTCCTCCTGAAGGACGCCTCCGCGCGTCAACTCGCCGACGGGGTACGGGTGGTGGCGTCCGGCGAGGCCCTGCTCGCGCCCTCGGTGACGCGGCGCCTGATCAACGAGTTCGCGCGGGTCCTGCCGACGCGGGCGGCGTCGCCGACGGGGGAGGTCGAGGAACTGACCGACCGTGAGACGGAGGTACTCGTCCTGATCGCCCAGGGTCTGTCGAACCAGGAGATCGCGGGGCGGCTGGTGGTGGCGGAGTCGACGATCAAGACGCATGTGAGCCGGGTGCTGGTGAAACTGGGCCTGCGTGACCGCACACAGGCGGCGGTCTACGCGTACGAAACCCGCCTGGTGACCCCGTCTTAGCCAGCCCGTGCGGCTACTTGGGGGTGCGGCCCCCTGGGGCTCCGCCCCGGACCCGGCGCGACGCGCAGACCACGTCGCACCCTCCGCGGAAGGCCCGCTTGCCTTGATCCGAACCCCGCGACCCCTCATCCTCACCCCCATGACCAACGCAGCCGCCCTCTTCCGCCCCCGCGACGCCGACTTCGTCGCGGACCCCTACCCCGCGTACGCGGAGCTGAGAGCGGCGGGGCGGGTGATTCACTACCCGCCCACCGGGCAGTGGCTGATCCCCCACCACGCCGACGTCTCCGCGCTGCTCCGCGACCGGCGGCTGGGCCGGAGTTATCAACACCGCTACTCCCACGAGGAGTTCGGCCGCACTCCGCCACCCCCCGCGCACGAGCCCTTCCACACCCTCAACGATCACGGCATGCTCGACCTGGAGCCCCCGGATCACACCCGTATCCGCCGTCTCGTCTCGCAGGCGTTCACCCCACGTACCGTGGAGCGGCTCGCTCCGACCGTGCGACGGCTCGCCGCGCGGCTCGTGGACGACTTCGTCGCGGCGGGCGGCGGCGATCTCGTCGCGGATGTGGCCGAGCCGCTCCCCGTCGCCGTCATCGCCGAAATGCTCGGCATCCCCGACGCCGACCGCCCTCTCCTGCGCCCCTGGTCCGCCGCGATCTGCGGTATGTACGAGCTCAACCCCGGCGAGGAGACGGCGGCGCGGGCGGTGCGTGCCTCACTCGAATTCACCGAGTATCTGCGGGAGTTGATCGCCGAGCGGCGCAAGAGCCCCGGCGAGGACTTGATCTCGGCGCTCATCGCGGCGTACGACGACGGGGGCAACCCCGGGCCCGGCCCCGACCCCGGCTCCCGCCCCCGCACCCGCCTCACCGAGCAGGAGATGATCTCCACCTGTGTCCTGCTCCTCAACGCCGGGCACGAGGCGACCGTCAACACCACTGCCAACGGGTGGTGGGCGCTGCTGCGCAACCCCGGGCAGCTCGCGGCGCTCCGGGCCGCGCCCGAGGAGCTGCTGCCCACGGCGGTCGAGGAGTTGATGCGGTACGACACTCCGCTCCAGCTGTTCGAGCGCTGGGTGCTCGAAGACATCGAGTTCGCGGGGCAGAGGTTGCCACGCGGCAGCGAGGTCGCGCTCCTCTTCGGGTCCGCGAACCACGACCCGGCCCGGTTCGCGGACCCCGCGATCCTCGACCTCGCCCGCACCGACAACCCGCACGTGTCCTTCGGTGCCGGCATCCACTACTGCCTGGGCGCTCCGCTGGCTCGGCTCGAACTTCACGCTTCCTTCGGTGAATTGCTCGCGAAGGCGCCGGGGTTGCGATTGGTTGCTGAGCCGGTGCGGGGTGCGGGGTTTGTCATCCGGGGGCTTGCGGAGCTCCGGGTGGAGTGCTGAGGAACATCACCTGATGCGGGCCCGCACGCATATCTTCAGCCCGTCCGGCGTTTGAGGACGAGCGCCCTTCAAGGCGCGAACGGGGTCTGGGGCGGAGCCCCAGGTAGCCGCCACCTTCAAGTAGCCGCACGGGCGGGTCGGCGGAGCCGCACGCGTCGGCTAGGTCGGGAGGACCAGCTCCCACGCCCCCGCAAGCGCCGTCCACGTACGCGTACGAACCGGCCCCCCCACCACCGCATCCGCCCCATAGCGAAACCCCCCCACCGGCCCGGAAATCGTGACCGCGCGCGCCGACGCCCTCGCCGACTCACCCGCACACCCCCGCACCTCCACCTGCGCGAGCCCGTTCACCGACGCCACCGACACCCCCGCCACCGGCTGGTCCAGGTCGCTCAGGAGGACCCCGTCCGCCTCCACCCGCAGCCGGTGCGCGACGGTCGCCGCCACCGGGGCCGGCGCCCGCACCAGGGTGCGTACCAGGGAACGGGCCGTACCCCACACCGTCGAACCCCACCCCGCCGGACCGGACCCGGTCGGACCCCAGCCCGCCGAGCCCGAACCCGCCCCCAGCGGCGACGCGGACCGCGCGCGGACGGGGCCCAGCGCGGGCACCCGCAGCGCCCCCAGCACCACCTGGTCGCAGTCGTCGACCAGGAGGTCGAGCCGGCGCCCCGCGCCCTCCAGGACGGCCCGCGCCGCCGCCACCGCCCCCATCGGCACCCCGAGCGAGCGGGCCAGCCGCAGCGAGTCCGCCGCGCCCACCGGAACAAGCGCCAGCGCGCCCCGGTCGAGCTCACGCTCACGGTGCAGCAAGGTCACGGTGCGTAGCAGCGCCTGGTCGTCGCCGACCACCACCGTGCGCCGGCCGCCCCGGCGAGCCAGGGCCCGCGCGAACTCCTCCGGCCCCTGTGGCCAGCAAATCTTCGCCTGTGCTCCCGCACACAGCACATCTTTCGCGATCCGTACGGACTCGCCGTCAATACGGCGGGCGACCGGGTCGATGAGCACGACGAGCTGGTGCGCAGCCGACACCTCGGTCCTTCCTCGGGTAGCATCTTTGTGCAAGAGCCCCTTGCGCTATTGCGCCAGGGGCTTCGTCTATTCCGGGGCAACCGGTTCAACGGATCAGGCCCATGGTGTACGCACCCATGTAGGGAACGCGTATGCCCCTGACCTTGGACATGCCCCGCCCGGAAGGGGTGTACGCCTGTGCCCGCACTTGTGCTGCTCGGTGCTCAGTGGGGTGACGAGGGCAAGGGAAAGGCCACCGACCTCCTCGGTGGTTCCGTTGACTATGTGGTGCGTTACCAGGGCGGCAACAATGCCGGCCACACCGTCGTCGTAGGCGACCAGAAGTACGCGCTGCATCTTCTCCCTTCCGGGATCCTCTCACCGGGGTGCACCCCGGTGATCGGTAACGGAGTCGTCGTCGACCCGGCGGTCCTGCTCTCCGAGCTGAGCGGACTGAACGAGCGAGGCGTCGACACGTCCAAGCTCCTGATCAGCGGCAACGCTCACCTGATCACGCCGTACAACGTCACGCTCGACAAGGTCTCCGAGCGCTTCCTCGGCAAGCGGAAGATCGGTACGACCGGCCGCGGCATCGGCCCGACCTACGCCGACAAGATCAACCGCGTCGGCATCCGCGTCCAGGACCTCTACGACGAGTCGATCCTGGAGCAGAAGGTCGAGGCGGCTCTGGAGGGCAAGAACCAGCTGCTCGCCAAGGTCTACAACCGCCGCGCGATCGAGGTCGGCAAGATCGTCGAGGAGATGCTCCAGTACGCGGAGCAGCTCAGGCCGTTCGTCACGGACACCACGCTGGTCCTGAACAAGGCGCTCGACGACGACAAGGTCGTGCTCTTCGAGGGCGGCCAGGGCACCCTGCTCGACGTCGACCACGGCACGTACCCCTTCGTCACCTCCTCGAACCCGACCGCGGGCGGCGCCTGCACGGGTGCGGGCGTGGGCCCGACGAAGATCAGCCGTGTCATCGGCATCCTCAAGGCGTACACGACCCGCGTCGGCGCGGGCCCGTTCCCGACCGAGCTGTTCGACGAGGACGGCGAGGCGCTGCGCCGCATCGGCGGCGAGCGCGGCGTCACCACCGGCCGCGACCGTCGCTGTGGCTGGTTCGACGCGCCGATCGCCCGGTACGCGACCCGTGTGAACGGCCTGACCGACTTCTTCCTCACCAAGCTGGACGTGCTGACCGGCTGGGAGGAGATCCCGGTGTGTGTCGCGTACGAGATCGACGGCAAGCGCGTCGAGGAACTCCCGTACTCCCAGACCGACTTCCACCACGCGAAGCCGATCTACGAGAAGCTGCCGGGATGGTCCGAGGACATCACCAAGGCCAAGACCTTCGACGAGCTGCCGAAGAACGCGAAGGCCTACGTGAAGGCGCTTGAGGAGATGTCGGGCGCGCCGATCTCCGCGATCGGCGTCGGCCCCGGCCGCACCGAGACGATCGAGATCAACTCGTTCATCTAGGGCCGCGAGGAGCGGGTCACGACCAGCGGGACCCGCTGTGCGGGACCCATGGAGCGGGGTCCACCGAGCCGGGCCCCCGGCGCCGAATGGCAGCCGGGGGCCCGGCGTGGCAGAGCCACGTGGAGGCTGGTGGGGTCGCCGAAGCGCGCGAGCATGGCCGCCGACCGCCGACCGCCGACCGCCGACCGCCGACCGCCGACCGCCGACCGCCGACCGCCGACCGCCGACCGCCGACCGCCGACCGCCGACCGCCAGGTCCGACCCGGGACGCACCCTCAGGCACGCCTCAGGCGGGGACGAAAAGGTCCTCGTGGGCTCCGTCGAGGATGAATCCGTTGTCGAAGCGGACCCGCACGCTCACGCGAGGCCCCCGTTCCTGGAAGGCGGCCCACGCGGGTTCCAGAGAGCGGACCTTCTCTTCGAGCTGCCTTCTGCTCTCCGAGGGCATCTCGCCCCCGAAGGAGTCGAGTAGCGACTTGAGCCGCTCGTACTCGCGCACGTCGTCGCTCTCGTCCTGGTAGCCGACGACCTGCTCGACGGTCCCGCCGGTGCCCGCCGCCAGGGACAGGAACCCGATGACGACCCCCGACACCTCGGCCGAATCGGTCAGGCGGGTGTCCACTGCCAGCACCACCCGCTGGCCTGCCTTCAAAGTCATCTGCTCCCCATCTCCTCTGCGTCGATCTCCCCTGTGTCGATCTCCGCCGCCTGAATCTCACATCACGTGGGGAACTCGCCCAGCCAGCTGCGGTCGAGCAGGTTCTGCGGGAGGTACTCCGATTCCACCTCGATGGGCTGTCCGGCGTCGTAGGCGAGGCAGGCGAGGGCGAGGGGGGCGAGGGCGACTGCCCCGTCGAGGTCTTCGCGGCGCTCCTCGTCGTCGGTCCAGTACTCGTGGTGGAGCTGGACCGCCTGGATCAGGGCTTCGGTGAACTTCTCCTGGTCACCCCCTGGGGCTGGGGCTCACTGGCCGTGGGACCGCCATTCCCGTGTGGGGTGGCCGTTCTCGTCCCACCTGAGCTCTTCGAGGAGGGACAGCCCATCCTGATCGAAGACTTTCCGCGAGGCGAGCACTCCATTGGCGTGCCATGCCTTGAATTCCCCGGCGGGCAGGCCTTCCCGTACCTGCCCCTCCGAACGCAGGGTGCCGTCCGGGTACCACTCCCGCGACCAGCCGTCCTGAACACCCTCCGTGTACTCGTCCAGGCTCACCAGCTTTCCTGCCAAATACTCCACAACTTCCCCGGTGAACAACTCGCCTCGATAGAGGAGGCGTTGAGCGTCGTCCATGTCCACATCGGGACTGTCGATGTCGATCCTGCGTGTCGTGGCCATTAGGGAATCCAGTTTTCTTCACTCGGAGGGAAGCCCGTGAAGCGTCCGTAGCTGCTCGGTACGTCCTTCAGCATATGGTCGCAGTTCGCACAGAACGGGGCTGAGCGCCCGGGCAGTCCTGTCGCCTTGTCGGAGAGGTAGGGGAACTCCACCGATGCCCTCAGCTCCGCGAGCGCCGACGGTCCATCCGGCAGGCCGAGCTCTGTCCTCCGCCACAGCAGTTCGTTGGCGGCCTTGACCTCTGCGTGGCCAAGCGGGTGGTCCTTGTGGGGCGGCGGATCACCGATGGACTCGTAACGAGCCGCGAGGGTGGGGTGCAGTTCATCTGGCGGAATGACGTCGTCTGCCTTGCCGTTGATCCCCTCGAACACCTCACCGGTGCGCAGGTCCATGACGGCTCCGACACATGCGCCTGTCTGCTTGCGCGGGAAGGTGCCTGCGTCCTTCGCCGCGCGGTACGCGCCCGCGCGGTCACGAGCGAGGTCGTCCAGGTAGTCGGACACCGGCCGGCCGTCGACCTTGGTGATGAGACCGTTCTCCACCTCCACCCGGCCGGCATCCAATTGCGCCAGCATCTTCGTGCCGGGACCCGGGGGCGGGGGAGCCACGTCTCCGTGCGGTACTCCGTGCAGAGGGTCGCCGGGATGCGTCCCGCCGTGCTGTTCGCCCCCATGGCCGGTGGAATGAGTGTCGTGGCCCCCCGGGTGCGCACCGGGCGATTCGGACGGACCGCCGTGTTGCGGCAGGTGCTCACCGGAGTGCGTGGCCCGCTCCGGCGCATGGCCGTCACTGTGCGCACCCGGCCCGGGCTCGTTGTGGGCGCCCGAGTTGTGCGGGCCGGTCGGAGTTTCGTGGCTCGCGGTGGCCCCGAGGTCATGGGCCGTGCCCCCCGGCGTGTGGCCCGCGGTGCCCCCCGGCGTGTGGCCCGCGGTACCGCCCGGCGTGTGGCCCGCGGTGCCCCCCGGCGTGTGGCCCGCGATCCCGCCCGGCGTGTGGGCGCCCGGGGTCGCCGGGTGGTCGCCGACGTGGCCCGCGCGGTCGCCCGCACCGACCAGCACCGGTTCCTTGACCCCGCCCGGCACCGTCGCGTCGACGTGGGGGAAGGCGCTTTTCAGGCGGGCGACGTCGTCGGCGCTGAGTTCGACGTGGGCCGGCGCGGCCGTGCCGTCGGGCTTGTAGACCTGGCCGTCGTCGAGGTTGAGGCGGCTGCCGCCGGGCCATTCGATGTAGTTGCCCTTCACCACCGGCACATCGACGGGTACGTCCGCGTTCTTCGCGTACGCGTCGTCGAGGTTGAACTTGTTGCCGTTGGCGAACAGGTCGGCGTAGCGGCCACTGGTGATGTTCTTGAGGTTGCCGAAGAGGTCGCCGACTTTGATGATGCCGAACTTTCCGGCCTTCGCCACGTAGGTCATGGGGTCGACGACCTTGGCGACCTTGCCGGTGACGGAGAGGACCTTGGCGACGGCGCCGCCCTTGGCCGCGCTGCCCGCGCCGCCGGTGAAGACGGTGGTCAGGACGTTGAAGGTGACCCCGCCGGCGGCGCGTGCGGGGTTCTTGCCCCACTCGTCCCACGCGACCAGGGCCTTGCCGGTCTCCTTCATCGCGGTGCGCGAGTCCCGCAGCCAGGAGGGCAGATCCTTGTCCGGGACGGCCCAGTAGGCCGCGGCGAGCGGTGTCGCCGTGATCAGCAGGCCCGTCGCCAGCTTCGCGAGACCGGTCCAGGCCTGGCCGGCCTTGTCCCAACCGTCGGTGCCGACGAGCGTGCCCAGGCCCTTGATGGTGCCCCACACCCCGTCGACGATGAACCCGTCCCACACGAACGACTTGGTCTGCTCCCACAGCCAGCGCAGGCCGGTGTATTCGCGCTGGGCGTGGCCGCCCCAGGGGGTCTCCTCGGCGTGCTGGAGGGCGTCGGCCGAGAACCCGTACATGCCGGGCTTGTGGCTGCCGTCGTCGACCGTCAGCTTGCTGCCGCCGACGAGCGCGGTGATCTTGTCGTGGCAGGCGCGTTCGGCGTCGGTGAACGCGGCGACAGTGGCCCCCACGTCACTCATGAGGCGCTCGTTGTGGTCGATCTTCGACTGGTCCCGCCGCCAGTGGTCGTCCCCGGCGATGCTGTCGGTGAACGCGAACGCCTCCGTCCGCAGACTCTGCAACTTGGCGACCAGGGGACGCACGACGCCCTCGTACTCGGTCAGCGCCGCCGCGGCCTTCTCCAAGTCGCCGGCGAAATCGTCCGCCTTCGTCTTGACGGGGAGCGTGGTCGCGAAGAGCTGATCCGCCTCGGGCGCCTGGTAGCAGGCGGACAGGCCCTGGAACTCCTTGTGGACGTTGGCCCCGCCGTCACGGAAATCGCCGGCCTGCTTGGTGAGCGCGGCCGCGTCCTTGGTGAGCTGCTCCAGATTGCCGGTGAACATGGGGATGCCGGCCGGCTCGATGACATCGTCGCTCACTTGTGGCCCTCCGGCTTCGACGGGTCGGGCTTCGGCTCGACGGGCTTTCCGTCGGGGCCGAGTTCCTGGCCCTTGTCGTTGACGACGGGCTCCTTCACGGCCTGGCTCTGCTTGTTCGCGGCCATGTCGAGGTCACCATGGACGTACGCGGTCGTCGCATCGAAGGCACCCTGCAACGAATGCTGCGTACGCACCGCGATGTAACCCAGCTCCTGCGCCTTGTGCTGCATGAACTCACCCAGCGCACCGCCGACCGGGCCCATGGGTGCGGGGCCGCAGACCGGTCCCGAGATCGTGCCTGCCGACGTCGCCGCGGACTTCAGGCTCTCCTGCATCGCCGTGCCGGCCGTCGACATGGCCTCGGCCGCCGTACCCGTCTTCTGCAACACGCCCGAAACCCCGGACGGTTTGATGTCCCAACCCGTCACGTCACCACACCCCCGTGTCTCAACATCCGCCTACTGCAACCCTGTTGATGCCTCAGCCGATCGCGTCGACCGCGGCCTTCGCCTTGGACAGGGTGGAGTGGGCGGTGCCGTCGTTCAGCTCGAGCGTGCCGCGTACCAGGCGGATGATTTCGCGGACCTCGGCGGCTGCCTTGTTCCAGCGCAGTTCCTTGCCGTGGTACTCGTCCGATACGCCGTCCGCCGTGAACTCGGCCATCGCGGCCTTCACGGCACGGTCACGGTCGTTCAGGACGCGCTCCAGGTTGCCGATGATCCCGGCGAGACCGCCCTGTACTTCGGTGGAGGCGCCGGTGTCGTAGCTGCGCCGGTCCAGATTCTGACCCATGATCTGTCTCCCCCGGGGTTAGTGGCGCGCGCCGAAGCGGGCCGCGTCGAAGTTGGCCGACGCCATGTTCTGGTGGGCGTTGGACTCCTGCTCGTGGTCACCGGCACCGAACGCGTTGTCCATGCCGGACTGGCC